>CALINB010000319.1 GCA_938045325.1 uncultured Rhodospirillales bacterium
CTGAAACTGCCTGACGACATCGACATCAAACCGATCCCGTCGGATAAAAGCACCAGCGACATGCTGCTCGAAGGCAAGCTCGATGCGATCATCTCGCCGAACACGCCTGATCCGTTCGTCGAGGGCAATCCGAAGATTAAATACCTGCTCGATGATATTCCCGCGGCTGAAGAGGCCTATTTTAAGAACACCGGCATCTTCCCGATCATGCATACGGTGGTGATTAAAAAATCCGTCGCGGAGGAAAACCCGGAACTGGCGGTGAACTTATTCAATGCGCTGGTTGAGGCCAAACAACAGACATACAAAAGGCTTCAAACCTTGGCCGACTTACCGGCGATTAAAATCACCCTGCCGTGGTATCCAGCGGAACTCGCGCGCACCAAATCGATCATGGGCGAAGATTATTGGGCCTATGGGATTGAAAAAAACCGCAATGCCATCGAAAGCATGCTGCGCTATTCGCACGAGCAGTATCTCTCTAAGGAGCCCTTAAAGATCGAAGATATCTTCGTGAAGGAAACGCTGGATTTAGCGGGCGTTTAACCAATCAGCTTTACAATCGGGCGCAAGCTGAACGAGGTCGGGATAAACAACGAGTGAATCCCGGCCCCGCCGGCGACGGCAATCATGATATCCTCAACCCTATCGGCAACACCGATATGGTCGGGATCGTTCACGGTTGAGAACCAGTTGGAGCGCCGGTGATGCAGGCCATTAACCGTTTTCTGCACGAACCGGCTTAAGGGAATGCGTCCTTTTTCGAAAATGTACTGGCGAATGTCGTCTTTACCGAAACCGTCCCGGTCCAACATGTAGGCATGCTCCGGACTGAACACCAACAACGGGCCGGAGGCGAAGATAATATTGTTGTTCCCGAGGGCGGTAACCGCGCCGATGAAATGCTCAAGCACTTCTTCGCCGTGTTCGCAACCGTAGGTAAATACGTTGTGCGGCGAAGACGCGCCGCCGACGATGCTGACGGCGCTTTGATCGGCTTTAAAGCCGTAATCCGTATGGAACGGCGTCCACGGGCTTTCGTCTTCGTTTTCAGCGAAGCAAAACGTGTACTTACCGGGCTGACCGTGGGTCGCGACGTCTGTTTCATCGGGAATTTCGCCGCCGATGTTGCGGCACACCAAACGAATCGCCCGACCGATCGTCGCATTGGGCCGGTTACCGGAACCGAACACGTTGCGCCCGGCATTCGCGCCGAGTTCGCGGGTGACGGGTCCATTTAAAATCAATAGCGGCGTGCTCATGTTGGTCGCGGTCTGCGCGCCGTACAATTTTGCGTCTTCCTCGATCATGCCTTCCGTAGCGGCCAACACGGTCGGGAAATATTCGGGCTTACAACCGGCCATCACCGAATTGATGGCGATCTTTTCCACCGTCGCCAGACGATGGCGCGGCGGCACCACGCCAACAACGTCCTGCGCATCGCGTTTGACAGTTTTCAAGGCCGCAGCAACTTTTTCATGGGTTGGCGGTACGATGGGCAGACCGTCGGTCCAGCCTTGGTCGAAGAAGAACTCCTGATCATCAGCTTGCTTTTCATCAAGCGCGATTTCCTCATCGGTGATGGGACGGATCGACTCGGCGCTGATCATGTCATCTGATGTCAGCGTCTTGGCAATCGCATCGAAAGCGGCATCGGCCCGCTCGAGCACGAGATCCTTCGGCGCGCTGTGCATGGGATGAGGAATTTCAACCAACGGCAATGTCGTCAAGCCACGGCCGGCGGCCTGCTGGCGGGCCGCGCCCGAAAACGCCGTGCTGAACACGGTCGCGGTCGGAATGCCCTTGCCTTCCAAGACAACTGCATCGGCAACCGTCATCGATGTCGAGGTGCCGCAATCGCCGTAACACTGAATAACGGCATCGCAACCCGACAACGACTCAATTTCATCATCGTTCAACGGATCTTTCGGTGCCAGCTTGCGCAACTTCGCCGTAACTTCGATCCCGTATTCATCACGCAGCCGTTCCTCAAGCCGGGATAAAAACGTACCCACATTTACTTTGCTGTTATCAACGAGACCGATGCGTTTTCCCTTAAGGTCGGCCAAGCGGCCGGCCACGGTAACGGCGGAAACTTCTTCGAAAACTTTGGGGTTCAGAACTTTCATCTGCGGCATGGCGCTTCCTCCTTGGCCACCGGAATTCGGTTCACCTATCATAAAAGCCTAATTCGCGGCGGGAAACCGTCAATATAAAAGCAAGAATCCCGGAAATCCGCCTTTATTTTGCCGATACGCTTTAAGGCACGGCTTTTATATAATGTTCCGGCCTTAGAGGGGGACCGCCATGGACATTCTCGACCCGACCATCGCCACCGAACGCGAACACATCGATTACGCACCGCGACCGACGGCGCTAAACGGACTGCGCATCGGCCTGATCGAAAATACGAAAAAGAATTCCGAAGCCGTGCTGCGCCGTGTTGCCGAAATTCTCGAAACCAAACACGGCATGAAAGACAGCAAGCTCGTTCACAAGCCGCAGCGCGCACCACTAAAGGATTCGCAGGTCGAAGAGTTGAAAGGAGAAGCCGATTTTGCCATTACCGGCGTCGGCGATTGAGGCGCTTGTTCGTCGGGCAGTTTGCTCGACGCGGTCATCCTCGAGAAAGCAGGCATCCCGGCAATCCCTATCGTCACGGATGCTTTTGAGTCGACAGCGAAGGAAATGGCCGAGCTATGGGGCGTGCCGGATTTTAAATTCGTGATGATGCCCCACCCGCTCGCCAGTTTGACACCGGATCAGATCGACACGTATGCGCAAAATCTAATCGACAAAGTCCTTTCACTATTACAAGAAGGCCAACCGGACTAAAACATAAATTAGAAAATCCTAGGGGAGGATTTCAATTGTCCGAGACCAACGATGCCGCCGCTGATGCAGACGGCGAGATTTGTATTCCGATCAACGTATCGGAACAGATCGAATTTTGTTTCGCCCGCGGTTGGACGGACGGATTACCCGTCGTGCCCGCCTCGCGCGCGCTGGTCGATGAGATGCTCGAAGGCGGCGGCCTCAAGCCCGAAACGATTATCGCCGACATGCCCTCGCGCAAAGTTGCCGTGACGGCGGAAAAAGTCGCGATCAACGCCGTCATGGCCGGATGCCTACCGGAATACATGCCTGTTATTGTTGCTGCGGTAAAAGCACTCGCAACACCGGCGTTCGGTTTGCACCATGCTGCATCAGCCTTATCGGGACCGACCATCGCCGTCGTCGTCAACGGTCCCATCGCCAACAAACTCAAGATCAATGCGACGAATAATGTGTTCGGTCCCGGCGAACGGGCCAACGCGACCATCGGCCGGGCGCTGCGCCTAATTTTGCTGAATTGCCTCAAATACCGCCCCGGTGTTTCCGACCGCTCGACCATGGGCACGCCGGGGAAATTCACCTGCTGCATCGCCGAGAACGAAGAAGATCATCCTTGGGAACCGTGGCACGTCGAACAAGGGTTTAAGCCCGAGGACAGCACTGTAACGTTAGTCGCGGCCAGCACGATGATCCAAATCTGGCATTATGGCGATCACGAACAATTTCTGTTTTCCATCGGCGACGCCCTCTCCTTTCTCGGCTCGATCGCGATTTTGGGACAAACGCCGGGTGCCGTCGTGCTCGGCGGCGAACATGCCGAACTGTTGCGCCAGTCCGGCTGGAGCAAACAGGAAATCCGCGAACGGATCGTCGGCAATACAGGGCGTTCGATAGCCGATCTCAAACGCGCCGGCCGTCTTGACGGCGATATTACACCGGAAGACGAAAAGACTTTACACTACGCCATGGACACGCCCGAAGACCTGATGCTGATTTGCGCGGGCAGTCCGATCGGCGCACTCTCCATGGTCATGCCCGGCTTCGGTTCATCAAAAACCGCCGGACGTAGCCCCACCATCCTGATCGAGGAACCATAAGCCATGACCTACACGGATATTATCGTCGATTTTACAAACTCTATTCAATTCAGCGACTTTCCAGACCGCGCCAAGGCCCAAGCCCGCATGGCAATGTTCGACGGCGTCGGTTGAGCCATCGCCGGCAGCCAGGAAGATTGCGGTAATATTGGCGCAAAATGGGTACGCAGCTGTCAAAGCGCGCCGATTTCGACCGTCTGGGGTACCGACATGAAAGCAGCACCCCATGATGCCGCCTTGGTCAATGGCACCTCAGGACATGCGCTTGATTACGACGACGTGATCTGGAGTCTCGCCGGTCATCCGAGCGTCGTGTTGAACGCGGCACTTTATGCGCTCGGCGAAGCGACCGATGCATCCGGTGAAGACGTGCTGCTCTGTTACATGATCGGCGTCGAGATCATGGCGAAACTCGGCCTGACGACACAACCGCTGCACTCCCTCGTCGCCGGCTGGCACCCAACCAGTTCCATCGGCACCATCGGTGCTGCCATGGCGTGCTCGCGCATGCTCGGGCTCTCTAAAGAAGCGACCACCAACGCGCTCGGGATGGCATCTTCGATGTCGAGCGGCCATGTCGGCAACTTCGCGACCATGACCAAGCCGTTTCATGCCGGGCTCGCCGCACGCAACGGCATCGAAGCGGCGCAATGGGCATCGCTCGGATTTACGGCAACGAAATCGCCGTTCGACGGCAAGCGCAGCTTTCACAACATCTACTCCCGCGACCTGCCGGCAAAACTGGAAGAGCTGGAACAGCTCGGCAAAACCTTCGAACTCGATCGAACCGGCATGCTGATCAAGCCCTACCCGTGTGGGGTCGCATCCCATCCGGCCATTGATGCCGCGCTCGAACTTTATCACGACAAGGGCGTGCGCGCGGACGACGTCGAAGCCATCCGTGTCGGCGTAACCGAATACACTTATGACAAACTCAACGTCACAGAAGTCGGCAACGAGCTGCAAGGTAAGTTCTCGATTGCCTATCCCGTCGCCGTCGCCCTGGCCGACGGTAAGATCCGGCTGGCAAATTTCGGCGGTGCCAACGTCAACGATCCGGAAATACAACGCTTGGTCGGCATAACCGAAATGTACGCCGATGAAGAGATCGAAAAAAATTGGGTGATGGGGACGAACCGGCCGTGCCGGACTGCAGTCACGCTCAAGAACGGCGACACATTCGAAAAGCTGGTGGAAATTTCGAAAGGCGACCCGGCCAACCCCATGAGCCCGGAAGAACTCCAAGAAAAGTTCCGCGACTGCGCCGGCCAATGTTTCGATCAAACCCGGACGGATGAACTGATCGCGGCCCTCGATACCGTCGACAAGCAGGACAAAATCGGCAATATCACGCGGCTTTTGGCAAAGAT
>CALINB010000320.1 GCA_938045325.1 uncultured Rhodospirillales bacterium
AACGCCAATGGCGCGACGTAAGGTTTGCCCGTGGCGAACCCTGCGGCCTCCCTGTTTTCGTACAAATGGGCAAGGTGCATCAGTCCCGCACCGATGAACAACCGATTGGTTTGTGTGGTGGATGTGCTTGTGTGGTCGAAATCGCCCGACACGTCGCACGTCAGCTTCCATGGAAATGGTTCATCCAATGCGTAGTCGGTCGGGGTTGGCCATTCCAACTTTTGTTCCAACACCGCTGGCGATGTGGATTTGTACACGTTCAACGCGTCAGCCACCACGATGGATGTTTCGTCGTGGTCTTCGTTCAAGTATGTGAACGCGGTGATGCGCGACAAATCAAATGGCAATTCGATTCGGTCGTGCAACGTGTGCAATTCAACGACGGCCGTTTTGTTCATGACGTGCCGTCCCGTCAATTGTTCAATGTAACGAATGGAAATTTCCGCCAACATTTCGACGTGGTTGTATGAGTCCGAACCGACATCGCCCAGGTCAACGCGCAAATGTTCTTCCACCACACTTGTTCCGCCCAACAATGTGATTGGCGAAACGTCGTAAAAATATCGAACGCGAATGTTTTCCATCGTCTTTTGTTTTGTTGCCGTCGTGGAATCGAACCACGCGAACCGCATCCCATCGCGGACGGCACACCGCAAACGCGGCCCCAAGGAATAAGAAAGAAACCGCCAGCACCCAATGTGCCAGCGGTTTCGTTGTGGTCAATTAGTCAGCGACTGCCGTGGCCGCGGTGTTGGCGGTCAAGCCACCCAAGATGCAACCGGAACCATTGCGACGAATTTTGCCGTCGAAATAAGCATCGGCCACAATGCGCACCACGCCTTTCAAATTTTCCGTGAATGGATCAACGGAAACCGAAATGCCAGCCCAAGAACACATCACGATGTCAGATGCGTCAACCATGACGATTGGTGACACGCTCGCGATGGTGTCGTTTGCGTCAGCATCGCCAAAGAAAGTGGCTGACAACTTGCCCGTCAACGCGGCCAATTGCGTCGTGTGATATGCGGGGTGTCCCATGATTGTGGAAGCACCACCAGCAATGTTGCCAGCGGCCGGGATGAAACCACCCGCGTCAGCGGTTTGAGCTTTCAAGTGAGCCAACAACGCTGGGGTCATGAAAAACACGGGGCGAAGGTTGTCGGGGTTGCCCTCCAAATACTTGCCCTCCAAACGTGCGATGTCAGCAAAATCCGTCGCCAAACCTTTGGCGGGGTCGGCCGCTTCGTTGATGGAACCAACTTGGATGCGCGAAGCACCTTCCAAATCAGACACCACGCCGTTCAAAATGTGGTTGTCCATTTGGGCCGCGATGGCCGCGCCAAGGTCACGCCCAAACAGGTCGTCCAAATTTCCGTTCACGGAATACATCAAATTTTTCGACACGTCAACCGCGGCCGCACAACGTGTGGGCTTCAACGTCTTCCGTGTGAATTGCGTCGTGCCGGGGGTCAATGCGCCCGCCTCGCTCGATGCGGCCGCGTTTCCACCTGACAACGTGGCCGCGTTTCCGGGCATCACAGGCAAATCAACGTCGCCAGCGAAGCCGGACAATTGGGTGACACCAGCGTTGGCCAAAACGCTCTTTGACTGCAACGACATGGCGATGTCAGATTGTTGAACCTGAACACCTGACCCGGCCGCGTGTGCGTTGCCGTTTCCGCCGTCCACAGCGTATGCGGTGCGCTCACCATAGGCAAGCCACGATGGAATGTTGAAATCGCCACGAACGGCAATCCCACATTCGATGGCCTCTTTGCGCGCTTCCGCGTCCATTTCTGCGGCCAATCCTTCCAACTTGTTTTGCATCGCGCCTTTCACACCCTCGGTGATGCTGAAACGCTTTTGGATTTTGGCGCGCTCATTGCTTTCGCCTGAACCCGTCGCGAACGCCACAGGTTGTGCCGTGCGCTTCAACGCTTCCGCCACTTTTTCAGCGCGTTCAATTTGCTTGTCCAAATCTTCGATTTCCCCAATAAGGTCATCGGAACGTTGGATTTCGTCCGCGTTCAATTCGCGGTTTTCGGCATCAGCCGATTTCACAATTTCGTCCAAGGCCGAAACACGTTCGCCCCGAACTTCTTTCAATTCTTTCGCGTTTTTCATTTTGTTTTGCGAATTTGTTCGATTCGATGTTTGATGACGGCCGAACGAATCTTTGCGCCGTTTGATTGTATGTTGTCGCGCTCGGTGCGCTGGGAATCCTCACATTGTTCGTCTTTGCAATTGCACGACGAACATGGTTCGGGCTGGGGTTCCGGGTTGGTGATGGCATCAAAGGAACGCAACACCGATGACGCGTCAGAATATGCGCCAACGGTCACCACGGAAACATCCACCAATCGTGCGACGCGGTGGATGGTGCGAAGGTCTTTGGCTCCATCGCGCGATTCCCACGAATCCCCATCGCTTGCCAGCATGAATGCAAAAGATGCGTCGCGGACAATCCCGCGTTCCATCAGTTCCACCAGGTCGCGCCCGGCCGTCGTGTCGGGAATGGGGAATGAGTAACGCAACCCGCGTTCGTCAACTGACAATTCCAGCCCCGCGCCTACCTTGGCCAATGGTTGCAATTGGTTGTGATTGAAGACGGCAACAACCGGGTCATCCAATCGCCCTTCGAATGCCGTTGGTGCGATGACTTCCGCGAAACCGCCAATGTCCGTTTCAGAATTGAAGACGGCCGCGTATCCTTCGACACGACGTTCGCCCGATTCGTCATCGTATTCGCGAAGCTCCAACCCGCCCGTTGACTGAAATCGACGTTCCGTTGTTCCAGCGATCCGCGTCATTTCGTCGTGTCTTTCAACAACGTCGTTCGCTTCGTTGGTTTGTTCGTTTGTGTTTTCCATGTGGTTTTTTTTGTGGGCGTTGTTGTCACGCTGGTTGGCGATGGCCTCGCGCACCGCGTCTTTCATGACCTTTTGCCCGATGTCCAAGACGACACCCCATTTGATTGCGGCCACCACGCCAGCGATGTTCGATTTGGTGGCGTTGTCACCTGGGAATTGCTTCCCGTCTTTGCGGTGACGTGCGGCCCATGCTTCGCGTTCCCGAATCCAATCGGTCACGGCTTTGGCATCGTCGCCATCAATGGCGCGCCCCCAAAGTTTGAACGCGTCATTGCCACGGATGTTCCCGCCAGCCCCCCAAATGTTTGGTTCGTTGGCTTTCAAACGTTCCGCAAATGCTCGGTCAAATCGCTGGAAATTTGAGTTCCGCAACGACACGGCTTTGTCGTCCCCTTTTGTTGGGAAATC
>CALINB010000321.1 GCA_938045325.1 uncultured Rhodospirillales bacterium
GAAATCATAACGGGCCTCGGCGGTAATCGGGTCCGTACCGATTAGTCCACACAAAATGCCGAACAAGGTGCTAAGGAGGCCTTTGGTGATGGATTTGCCGATCACGCTGCCGATGACGACAAAAGCCATAACGTAAACAGCAAAATATTCAGGTGGGCCCATGCGTTCTGTGTAGATTGCAATCATGACGGCGCCGAAAATCAGCAGCAATTCGCCGGAAAAATCGCCGATGGCGGATGCGATGGCGGCGGTTTTCAGCGCCTTGCCGGCTTGGCCCTTTTGCGTCATCGGATAGCCGTCGATCATGGTCGCCGCCGATGCCGCCGTGCCGGGCGTATTAAATAAGATTGCGGCAATGGAGCCGCCGAACCGTCCGGATTTTCCGATAACGTACAAAAAGGCTAACGCGGGCAGTGGATCGAGGTAAAACGTAATCGGCACCAACATGGCGATGGCCGCCGATGCTGTCATGCCGGGCAGGGCGCCGACTACGACGCCGACGATAGCACCGAGAAACACGAACAAAATTGCCGTGGGGTTTGAAAAGAGGGTTTGGAAGCCGATCAGAATATCCATGCCGGCCCCTACAAACCCAAGAGCTGGTTGAAGTTGATTATGGAGCCGCCGGCATCGAACACCTTCATGCCTTTAATAAAGATGATGTAGTACAGCGGTGCCGCAACGGCGGCCATGATGAGAATTTTTCGGATCGAAGTGTTACCGTAAATATAGAGAACCGGCAGTAGAACGACAAACGTCGAAACCAAATAGCCGAACCATTTAAACAGAGCGGCATAAATGAAACTCGACAGCATCAACGGAAAGATACGGGCGAACAAAAATTCGTTTTGCGGGTTTGGTTGGGTCGTTGCCGTTGCGTGACGCCATTTGACGAAATTGATGCCCGACCAAATGGTACCGAAGATGGCAATTAAAAAGGATATGGCCCGGGGCAGAGAGCGCGCGCCGAATTCATCCTCCCCGCTAACGGGAATGTCATCGGCTGCCCATAGGAAGAAGAGGCCGATAGCCATGATGGCGAGACCGACGATGAACTCTGAACGCGGGCTGTTCGCTTGCGTGTCGTCCATGGGCTTGCAGAACCAATAAGCGGCCGGCGCCGTAAAGAAATTTACGACGCCGGTCCCAACTTATTTCGGGCAGGTTTTCGGTTTTTTGGGCTTGAAGATTTCATCCACAACTTCTTTTACGTCGCGGCAAAGCTTCTTGTAATTCGCCAGCGCAACGTCGGGTGGAGAGTGCTTAACCGCAAGACCGGCCTTTTTGACAAAACGCTTGAAGCCTTTTTTCTTTGAAAGCGCCTGTAGGGCATCGACAAGCTTTTTGTATTTTGCATCGTCGATTTCCTTGCGGGTCAAAAGCATCAGAGGTGTTGTGACGTCTTTATATTTCAGGCCTTGTTCCTTAAATGTCGGTACGGATTTAATGATGCCGTCGCGTTCCGTGGTGGTGATGCCGAGACAACGAATTTTGGATTCGAAACCGGTCAGCAGGTGTACGCCGATAAAACCGTAATCGACTTGTTTGCTGACCAGTAAGCCGCGGGCTCGCGAGCCGCCTCGGGTCGGGACGTCTTTGGCTTTGATGTTGTTTTCTTTATGGAAGACGAAGCCCGCCAAGCTGTGCGTGCTGCCGCGGCCTGGATGACCCCAGCGTAATTTGCCGGGGTTTTTGCGTGCCGCCTCGACGACATCGACCGCTGTCTTAAAGGGGCTGTCGCTTGGTACACAAAGGGCGGCTTTCAATGTACCAATGACGCCGATGATCTTAAGATCTTTATAGGGATTAGCCGGTGATTTGCCGCGCAGCCATTGCACCATGCCTGTCGCACCAGTTTGAAAGAATAACGTGTAGCCGTCCGCCTTTTGTCCCATTACGAACTTAAGGCCGATCATGCTGGCGGCGCCGGTTTTATTAATAACGACACCGGGCATGCCGATTTCCTCGTGAATGAAGCTCGCAACAGCGCGGGCAACCGAGTCCGTACCGCCGCCGGCGGACATGCCGACGATGACGCGTATCGGTTTTTTCGGATATTCGTCCGCTAGAGCGGGAACAGCATTGAAGCCAAGAGTGCCGATCAGGCCAACCGCGACGGCTGACATCATCGCCCGTTTAATGGACTTAATGAACATAATATTCCTCCCTTAAATGAGTATGAAATTCTTTAACATTATTGAGATGAAGAATAGCAATTGGCTATTCTCGTGCAAAGGCTATGATGCTTTGGCGCCCAAAAAAGGGGTGTTTTGGACCCACAAAATAAGTGAAGCGGGAGGGAACATGGCGGAAAAGCCAAACATCCTTTTGATCACGGCGGATCAGCAGCGCGGCGATTGCTACGGCTTTCGTGGCCGTAAAGTTCATACGCCCCATTTGGACCGGCTCGCCGCGGCGGGGACCCATTTCGAAAATTGCCTGAATGCCAATTCCGTGTGCCAACCGACGCGTTCCTCGATGCTGACCGGTATGCTTCCGTTAACGCACGGGGTGATCGATAACGGTATCGATCTCGATCCCAAGATCGGCGAACAGGGGTTTGCCGGGCAGTTGGCGAAGGCCGGTTATCACACCGCCTTTCTCGGTAAGGCGCATTTTTCGACCAAATCGACGTTCGCGCCCACCGGCACACCGGAATGCCAATCTTCGTCTTCCGACTTCGATGAACATTGGTTTGGGCCGTATATGGGTTTCGAATATGCCGAGCTGATCGTACTCGGCCATTGGCATCGGGACCGCCCCTTATCGAAACCGCCCGCCGGTGGTCATTTCGAACGCTGGTTTTATGAAAATGCCGGTGAAGAAGGTTTGGAACTTTGGGCCGCCGAAACCCGTCCCGGGACAGGGGCCGCGCAAACCTGGAACTCGGCCTTGCCGGTCGCTTGGCACAATTCGACGTGGCTCGGCAGTCGCACGGTTGATTTTTTGAAGAGCCGTCCGAAGGACCGGCCGTTTTGCGCTTGGGTCTCATTTCCCGATCCGCATCATCCGTTTGATTGCCCGGAACCCTGGAGCCGACTGCATGACCCGAAAGACGTCGATTTGCCGAAGCACGGTGAAAAGGATTTAGACCGCCGTCCTTGGTGGCATCAGGCGTCGTTGGAATCCGAACCGGAACTGGCTGATCCGGTGATGAAACAGTTTCGCGCGAAAGGCTCGCGCGCGCCCGATCAAACCGAAGCGCAACTTCGTGAAATGACGGCGAATTATTACGGCATGATTTCGCTGATCGATCATAATGTCGGGCGGATCATGACCGCCCTTGAAGATTTGGGTCTCGCCGAGAACACGTATGTGTTTTATACCGCCGACCACGGTGACTTGCTGGGTGATCATGGCCTCTATCTGAAGGGGCCGACGCCGTATGAATCGCTTTTGAACGTCGGTATGATTGCGCGAGGACCGAATGTGAAGGCCAACAACACCGAAAAAACGTTGATTTCGACCATGGATCTCGCCGCGACGTTTTGCGACATCGGCGGGGCGGCGTTACCCGGCGAGGCGCAAAGTCAGAGTTTTGCCCCGTTGCTGCAAGGTGAGGCGGCGCCGCGCGAGACGCTCTATAACGAATGGAACGTCAATCCATCCCGGTGTGGCGTGCCGTTGGAACTACGCACGGTGCGGACCGATACTCATAAATTGACCCTCGAATTGGTGTCCGGCGCGGGCGAGATGTATGATCTCGAGCACGATCCGGATGAAATGGAAAACGTTTTCGAAAAATCCTCTCATGCATCCGTGCGCCGTGAATTGGAAAAACGCATTGAAGGGCGCCCGGGGCCGGTCCGGGAAAAATTCGACGAACCGGTCGGCATGGCTTGACCACCAAAAAGGGAGAAAAAAATGACCGAACGACCCACCACGCGCTTACGTAAACTCATCGCAGGAGACCGTTGCGTCATGGCGCCGGGCGTTTCGGATGCCTTGGCTGCCCGGTTGGTGGCGCAAAGCGGTTTCGATGCGGTGTATATGACCGGCAACGGCACGTCGGCACAGCGGTTGGGCATGCCCGACATTGGGTTGCTGACCATGAGCGAGATGATCGATAACGCACAGCACATCGCTGAAGCATCAAACCTGCCGGTCATTGCCGACGCCGATACCGGTTACGGCGGGCCGATGAATGTCCGGCGCACGGTGCGCGATTACGAACGCGCCGGTGTCGCCGCTATCCACATCGAAGACCAGCAATGGCCGAAACGGTGCGGCCATTATGAAGGTAAGACTCTGATCCCCGTCGAGGAGATGGCAAATAAAATCAAGGCGGCGGCCGAGTCGAAAACCGATCCGGACTTTATGATTATTGCCCGCACCGATGCGATTGCGGTTGAAGGATTCGAGGCAGCGATTGAGCGAGGTAAGGCCTGCGATACCGCCGGCGCGGATATCATATTTATCGAGGCACCCATAACTGACGAGCACATCGAATCCGTGCCGAAAATTTTCAAAAAACCGTGCCTCTTTAATATGTCTACTAGTGGTAAGACCCCGGCGCGCTCCGCCGATGAGCTGACGGCCTTGGGGTATAAAATCGTGATTTATCCCAATCATGTGCTGATGGCGGCAATGAAGACAGCCAAACAATTTCTCGAAAACCTTAAAAATTCAGGTTCGGTTGCCGACGTGCAGGATCAGCTTTTATCATGGGACGATCGCCATGCCTTACTGGGCATGGATGAAGTGCAAGAGCTTGAAGCCCGCTACGGTGTTGCCGAGGAGGCCCGCGCAGGCACGAAACGCTGATGGCCAAAACCCTATTCGATAAAATTTGGGACGATCATGTTATCACCACGCGCGATGACGGCGAGGCCCTGTTGTTTATTGATCGCCACTACTTTCATGAAGGATCGTTTCACGCGTTTGATTTTATTAAACAGGAAGGCCGGGGCGTCCGCCGTCCTGATTTAACATTCGGGTTTATGGATCATTATGTACCGACGCTTGGAACCGATGTTGCCGATCCCGAAATCCGCAATATGATCGATTTGTTCCAGAAAAATTCGGCGGAACATCGCTTGACCCATTTCGACATGGGCGATCCCGAACAAGGCATCGTGCATGTGGTCGGCCCCGAACTGGGATTGACCTTGCCGGGCGTAACCTTGTGCTGCGGCGATTCCCATACCTCCACGCACGGCGCCATGGGGGCTTTTTCGTTTGGGATTGGTGCGTCCGAAGTCGCGCACGTGCTGGCGACTCAGACGCTGTGGCAGCGCAAACCGAAATCCATGCGCGTCACGGTGAACGGCAAACTCGGTTTTGGCGTGAGTGCTAAGGATTTGATCCTCGCCATCATTGCCGAGATCGGCGCCATGGGCGGCACCGGGCATGTGATCGAATACGCCGGACCGGCGATCGAGGATTTGTCCGTTGAGGGCCGCTTGACCCTTTGCAACATGACCATCGAAGCGGGCGCGCGCTCAGGGATCATCGCGCCGGATGAAAAAACTTTCGCTTATCTTGAAGGCCGTAAATATGCGCCGAAAGGAAAAGCCTGGGATGATGCCGTGATCCATTGGCAAACGTTGAAAAGCGATGAGGACGCCGTGTTCGATAAAGAAGTAACCATTGACGGTAACGCCGTCGCGCCGACGGTAACCTGGGGCACGAGCCCGGAAGAGGCCTCGCCGGTGTCGGGCAGCGTTCCCGATCCGGCTAGGGTGGCGGATACAGCGCAAAAAGCCGCAATGGAAAAATCTCTCGATTATATGGGTCTAACACCCGGTATGAAATTGCAGGACGTGAAAGTGGACCGTGTTTTTATCGGTTCATGTACCAATGCGCGCATGGAGGATTTGCGCCTCGCCGCTGCCGTGCTGAAAGACAAAAAGGCTAAGGTGCCGGCAATGATCTCGCCCGGTTCCACTGCGGTTAAGCGTCAAGCCGAAGCGGAGGGTCTCGATAAAATCTTCATCGACGCCGGTTTTGAATGGCGTAACTCAGGCTGCTCCATGTGTGTCGGCATCAACGGTGATTTGGTTGGCGCCGGTGAACGAACCGCCTCCACCAACAACCGCAATTTTCAGGGCCGTCAGGGCAAAGGTGCGCGCACCCATCTGGTAAGCCCGGCGATGGCCGCTGCCGCTGCTATCACCGGCTGTTTGACGGATGTGCGTACGTTGATGAAAGAGGGCGTTTGATGAAACCGTTTAACGTTTTAACTGCGGTTGCGGTTCCAATCGATCAACCAAACATCGATACGGATCGAATTTTGCCGGCACGGTTTCTTAAGAAATCCCGTAACGACCCCGACTATCACAAATTTTTATTTCATGATGTGCGGTTTTGCGAGGATGGCAGCGAAAATCCGGATTTCATCCTTAATCAGAATGCCTATCATCAAGCGGGCATTTTGGTTGCCGACCGTAATTTTGCCTGCGGTTCATCCCGCGAGGCGGCCGTTTACGCGTTGATTGCCAATAATATCCGCTGCGTGATCGCGCCCAGTTTTGGCGATATTTTTTTCAGTAATTCTTTTAAAAACGGAAATTTACCAATCATTGTTACCGATGAGATTTCACAAAACTTGCGTCGCCAATTACGCGAACAGCCGGGTGCCGAAATCACTGTCGATTTGCCGGCGCAAATCATCACGGCGCCTGATGAAACAAAATTTCCGTTCGATATTGATCCCGCGCGCAAGGAACGGCTGCTTGAAGGACTTGATGACATCACGCTGACGCTGAAATACGAAAACGACATGGCGGCCTACGAAAAAAACCGTGCCGCGTCGCGGCCCTGGTCGATTCCCGCCTCTTGAGGTTTAAAGCTCGCCGTCCTCGCGCAGCATGTGTACGGTCTTGCGCATTGCTTCGACCGTATGTTCGAGATCTTCATCCGTATGAACGCAGGACATCTTACCTGCCGGCTTGCCGCCAATATCAACGCCATTAATCAGCAGCGCCAAACTAAGCTTATTCATGAACGGGCTCGATTTTTTAAGAACGAGAGGGTCGACCGTGAGCGGATCAAAGTCGGACGGGGTGATGGCAATGTTTTCCGGATTGGTAAACAAATAAAACGCGCCGAATGAGCCGTAGGCCGCCCAGGGAACATTTTCTTCTTCAAACATTTGATTGAGCATGCCGCGCACTTTTTCGGCTTGCGCGCCGGCCCTTTCACAAACATCGGTATCACGGATAATTTCCAACGTGGCGATGCCTGCGGCGGCGGATAAAGGGTTGGCGTTGAATGTTCCCTGATGGGGGATTTTATCGAGACCCTTTTCGGCCATTGCGGCATAGTCGAGATGGTCCATGATGTCTTTACGTCCGCACACGGCACCCCCGGGCAGGCCGCCCGCGACGATTTTTGCCAGCGTGGTGATATCGGGAATAATATTCCAGTGGCCCTGAATGCCGTTGCGCGAAACCCGAAAGCCGGTCACGACTTCATCAAAGATTAAAATAATATTGTTCTTCTTGGTGATCGCGCGAAGCTCTTCGAGGAATTCGCGCGATGTCGGTAGCTGTCCGAAACCGCCGCCGGTCGGCTCAATAATGACGGCGGCGATATCATCATCAGATTCAATAATCTCGCGGGTTTTCTCGATATCGTTCGCCGGCGCCAATAAAACGCTTTCGGCGACACCATCAAGGACCCCCGGTGTCGGGGTGCCGTCGAAATGATCGGTAACGCCGAACGCCATGTGATCGTGCCAGCCGTGGAAATGACCGAGAAAACGGACGATTTTCGTGCGGCCCAAAGCAGCCCGCGCCAGGCGCACGGCCATGAGGACAGCCTCGCTGCCCGAAGAAACAAAACGGACCCGTTCGGCCGACGGAATGAGTTCCTGGACGATTTCGCCCCAGCGGACCTCGAGTTCGTGCGCGGCGCCGAAATGGGTGCCGATGGTGAGCTGTTTTTGTGTGCGCTTCACGATTTCCGGCGGATTATGGCCGAGGATTAAGGCACCGTGTCCTCCCCGGTAATCAACATATTCATGTCCGTCGACGTCCCATTTGCGCGAACCTTGGGCGCGTTCGATGTAGACCCCATAAGGGCTGATCTTGCGGGTATCATGCGTAATACCGCTTGGAAAAATGTTTTGCGCCCGTTCGGCAAGGGCTGCCGACTTCGGTGTTTTTTCCCGGTAGGCCGCAACGATTTTTGAGTTGGTCAACGATGTATCAGGCAAGCATGCCTCCAAATTTTAATTCAATTTTATTCCGGCTTACTATTGGTTAAAATACTCGGCATTGAACGTTGAGGCGACTCGTTTTTCAGGTTATTGGGACCGGACGCTATGATTTCAAGGGTTCATAACAGCAAATTTTGCCGATGGGCCGCGCGGCTGATTGCCATCGCGATTCTCATACAAGGTCTATTGCCGTTTGCTTCGCATGCTTCCGTTCCGGCAAACCTGAATGATGCTGTCGCGATTTGTACGGGAAATGGAATTGTCTGGTTGATGCCAGACGGCAAGCGGCTTGCTGCGGCGCCGGTTTCGGACCCTCTGTCCGGGTTGATGCCCGATTGTCCCTGGTGTCCGGTCTGCCCAAATTGTCCGGCCTTAACGGGCGGTCTTGTGCTTATACCGCAGACGTTGCCGGTGCCCATCGCGTTCGAAACCAATCGGTCAATACCGCCTAGATTGTTGGAAGCCGCCCTGTCGGCATTATCTGTTTCTTTTGTTCTAACCCGGGCGCCGCCGGTTCTTTCCTAATTTTCTAAAAACGCAACATTGTTTGTTGTTCTCGATCGGTATTCGGACGGAATACGCACGTGTTGCAATATGTATATGTAAATGATTTTGAGGAAAGTTGAACAAATGAAAAATATAACACGATTGATTTTTATGGCGTTGGCGACACTGCCGATTGTCTTCTCTATGTTTTCGCTCTTCGCGCCGGCAGTTGCCGATAATATGAATAGCGGTATTCACATCATGAAACCTTGGTCGCGCGCGACACCGCCGGGAGCGGCCAATGGTGCCGCGTTTATGGTGATCATGAATAAAAGTCATCAAGCCGACCGGTTGGTGCGTGCGTCGAGCGACATAGCTAAAAAAACCGAACTACATACGCATAAAATGGATGGCGATATCATGCGCATGCGCCATGTCGATAGCATTCCTGTCGATGCCGGTGGGTCGGCCACGCTGAAACCCGGCGGCTATCACGTTATGTTTTTCGGCTTAAAAAAACCGCTGGTAAAGGGTGAGACATTTTCCGTAACGCTTGAATTTGAGCATGCCGGCAAAAAAACCGTTGATGTCACGGTGCAGAAAATCGGTGCCATGAAATCGAAATCGTCGTCCGGCGCGCACCATCATCATTAAACGAACCCTTGCCATTGCTGGCTTTCTGACAAGTATTTGACAGCGTACTTTTGTTCCGCTTTCATGGAAGCAGATGGTGCCCATTTGGGCCTTAGAGGGAATTCGGTGAGGTCCCGTTGAAACCGGAATCAAGTCCAAAGCTATCCTCGTAACTGTAAGCGGAGAGCTTTCGTTCTCAATAAAAGCCACTGGGGCTGTTGCCCTGGGAAGGCCGGACGAACAGCTAAGACCCGTAAGCCAGGAGACCTGCCATCGACGTCGCCCATCCCTAGGTCGAGGGCTGCCTGTGGAGCGGATTTCCGTAGTGGTGACAACCGTTTGTGTTGTTTCAACTATGGAGGGTCCTATGGGCATTCGTATCTCGCCGTCTTACATTCCGTTTCTATGCAGCGCACTGATGCTGATGTTGTCTGCACCGGTTTCGGCTCAATCTCAAACTCAAACTCAATCAACAAGCTCGGTTCAAATCGCACCGGAAGTCGTGGTCAGCGCGACCCGTGTCGAAACACCGGCGGAGCAAATTGGCAGTGCCGTCACCGTGTTCACGGCCAAGGATATTGAAGAAAGGCAACCGCAATTTATTGAAGATCTTTTGCGCTTTGTGCCCGGTGTCGATGTCGGGCAAACCGGCGGCAATCCAGGCGGCTTGGCGCAGGTTCGTATCCGTGGTTCGGAAGCAAACCATACGCTGGTGATCATCGACGGCGTTGAGGTCAACCGGCCGAATGTCAGCAATGAATTTGATTTCTTTTCCTTGCGTCCGGAAGACATCGAACGGATTGAAGTGCTGCGCGGTCCGCAATCCGCTTTGTACGGTAGTGAAGCCGTCGGCGGTGTGGTCAATATCATCACCAAAAAGGGCGCCGGAAAGCCGTCATTTTCGCTGACGCAGGAGTTCGGCAGTTATTTAACGCGCAATACCCATGCCAGTGCTCAAGCCGGCGGTAAAATTGCGAATGGGTTTACCTACAACGCTCGTCTCAGCGGTAGTGCTTTTCGCACCAAAGGGATATCTGTTGCCACGCTTGGCACGGAAGATGATCCTTCCGACATCGAAGAGGCCAACACGAAATTCGGTGTGAGCTATAAAAAAATCGCTCACCTTGATTTTGTTGGCCGTTATACCCGTTCGGATGTCAAAAACGATTCGTCCGACGGTGCCATCGTCGGTGTCGGTGCTCTTGATAACGAAAACTCGACTAACACCAGAGACCGTTACGGCCGCGCACAGTTTCGGCTTAATTTATTCGAAGGCATGTGGAAGCAAAAATTCGGTCTCTCCGGTACGCACAGTATTATCCAAAGTAAAAACGGTGCCGGCAGGGTAACGTTTCGAAACGAAGGAAAAAAATCGGTTTGGGATTACCAATCGTCATTCAATATAGAAACGAAAAAACTTATTAATGCGGATCATACGTTTGTCGTGGGCTACGAAAATGAGGACGACCGCCAAGTCACATCCCGGGTCAATGAAGCGAACGGCCACAATTATTACTTTAATTACCAAGTTGGATTGGCGAAGCGATTGTTTTTGACGGGCGGTGCCCAGGTTCAACGCAATAACTTTTTTCCAAATGTCGATATCGAGGATTCATACCGCGTGACGGCGGCTTATTTGCATAAGCAAACAAACACGAAAGTCAAAGGCGCCTACGGCCGTGGTGTCAAAAACCCGACGCTTTTCGAGTTGTTCGGCTCGACCACGAACTTTGTCGGCAATCCGAATCTCAAGTCGGAGGCGACGGAAAGCTGGGAAGTCGGTTTCGAGCAATCGTTTTTGAAGAAAAAGCTGAAGCTCGACATCGTCTATTTCGACAATCAGGTGAAAGATCTCATCACCGGGTCGGGGACGACGGCAACCAATATTGCTGGCGCTTCAATTCACGGTGTCGAAGTGAGTGTAACGGCAAGGCCAATGGCAAGCCTCGATGTCATCGCCAACTACACCTGGATGACGACCGAGACAGAGAGTGGGGCGCGTGTTGGCAGTGAGTTGGTACGCCGTCCTAAACATAAAGCGAATATGAATGTGCTATACCGGTTTTTGCAAAACAAGGCGACCGCGGGCCTCGAGCTTCTTTACAACGGTCATGCCCAGGATTTGGATTTCTCCAACTCGTTTGGAACAACATCACTCACGACGCTGGACAGCTATTTTCTCGTTAACCTGAACGGCGCTTATAAGATTAATAAGAACATCAAGCTGTTTGGCCGTATCGACAACCTTTTCAATGAAAACTATGAAGAGGTTTTTGGCTTTAGCCGTCCGGGTTTGTCTGGCTTCGGTGGGATCAAGCTAATATTTTAAGGGGAGGTTGACGGTGGTGAGGGTGCTCCGTTTCGGCATTATTGTTTTAGCGTTGGCCCTCGCCGCGCCCATCACGAGTGACGCGGCAAAACCTCAGCGCATCGCTTCGTTAAACGTTTGCACCGATCAATTGGTGATCGCGCTAGCCGAACGGTCACGGATCGCCACTGTCACATTCTTGGCGCCAAATCCGGATACGTCTTTTTACTATCGAGAGGCGAAGGGGCTTCCTATCAACCGGGGCGCTGCCGAAGAAGTTCTAGCGTTGAAGCCCGATCTTATCGTTGCCGGCACTTACACCACGCCGGCCACGACGGCGCTTTTGAAAAAACTCGGTCATCGGGTCGAACTATTCGATCCCGACGATAGCCTCAAACGCATGCGGAAAAATATTCGACGCATGGCGTTGTTGCTTGGCGAAAGTGAAAAAGCTGAGCAACTCATCAGTAATATGGATCGCCGCCTCGCGGCCGTGGTTCAAGCCGGCATGAAACAGCAACCGGTTGCGGTGATCTTCCGGGCGAATGGGTTCACCATGGGGAAGCATTCGTTGATCAACGATATCCTGACCTTAGCGGGGTTTCGTCATCTGTCGGCGGAGATGGCGATGGACCAAGCAGGATTCCTGCCCTTGGAAAAAATGATTGCGGCCGATCCGGCATTGATCATTTTCGGTCAATACAAACCAAATCACCCTTCCATTGCGCATCAGCTTTTGGAACATCCGGCCCTGAAATCGTTGTTGGCGTCACGAGCCGGTGGAAAAAGCCGGGACTCGATCATTATTCCCAGCAATCTCTGGAATTGCGGCGGTCCTTTTATTGCCGAAGCGGTCGAAATGCTCGCACGGAAACATAAGACCTTATCGCGCGCCGGGGTGTCGCCATGACATCACCGTCTATTGCCTTGAAAGATGAAAGACGGCCCGTTTCTTTTGCGGTTTTGGCCACTGCGTTGACCTTGTGTATCGTCTTATTATTCTTTATCTCGATGGCGGCCGGGCCCGTCTCGGTCTCTTTTCTGCAAATATTGGCGAGCCTGAAGGGTGAAGACCAAGCCCTAGTGACGATCATCATCGAGCAAATCCGTTTGCCGCGGGCGATCTTGGCGGTCACGGTCGGCGCGACATTGGGGCTCGCCGGTGCTGCCCTGCAAGGCCTCCTGCGCAATCCCTTGGCTGAACCCGGATTGATCGGCGTTTCCGGCTGTGCCGCCTTGGGTTCGGTCATCATGTTTTATACCGGTGCGACGGCCGTATTTGCGTTGGCTTTGCCCCTTGGTGGCATCGCTGGTGCGTTGATCGCCGTTGCCGCTATATACGGCTTAGCCGGGCGGGAAAGCAGCATCTTGACCTTGGTCTTGGCAGGTGTCGCCGTTAATGCCTTTGCCGGTGCGCTGACGACACTCGCATTAAGTCTTTCGCCCAATCCGTATGCGGCATTTGAAATATTTTTCTGGCTTCTCGGCTCGCTCGCCGATCGATCTTTAACGCATGTTTATTTATCTTTACCGCTAATGGCGATCGGCTGGATCTTGTTGTTGACCATGGGACGGGCCTTGGATGCGCTAACCTTAGGCGAAGATACCGCGCGGAGTCTGGGATTCAATTTAGGCCGGGTGCAAGCGCAGGTCATCATCGGCACGGCCCTCGCGGTGGGCGCCGCTGTTGCCGTTTCCGGCGTGATCGGATTTGTCGGTTTGGTGGTGCCGCATTTACTGCGCCCGCTTGTTGGTTATCAACCAGGGCGCTTGTTGCCGATCAGTGCCTTGGGCGGGGCGTTGCTTACATTGGCTGCCGATATCGCCGTGCGCTACGTGATGAACGGACCGGAATTGAAACTCGGTGTTTTAACCGCACTGATCGGCGCGCCATTTTTTCTTTATCTGGTTTTACAAACACGCAAGGCCCTGCGGTGAGGTTGGGCATATGAATGAATTTGTCGTTCAGAATTTAAACGTTGTCTTTGGGGATCATAAGGTTCTCGATGATATTTGTGTTTCGTTTCAAACGGGCTCTTTGACTGGTCTCATTGGGCCGAACGGGGCTGGTAAAACAACATTGTTGCGGACTCTGATCGGCGCACAACCCTTTGATGGGGGTAAAATTCTTTGGAATGGTATCGACATAAAGGAGCATGATCGGCACCAGCTGGCACAAAACATCGCTTATCTGCCACAGGGTGGTGTGTGTCATTGGCCGTTAACGGTAGAACGATTGGTGGCTCTGGGGCGTTTGCCGCACCAGCCGCCTTGGCAAAAACAAACCCACGAAGATAGACAGGCCGTTTTCAACGCCATGTCGAAAACCGATGTCGCCGCGCTGGCTTCCCGCACCGTTACGACGTTATCGGGTGGCGAGCGCATGCGCGTTCTCATGGCCCGTGCTCTGGCGACGAACCCTTCCATGTTGTTGGCCGACGAGCCGGTCGCCTCGCTCGATCCATTTCACCAACTTCAGGCCATGGCTATATTAAAAACCATGATCCGCAACGGTGCGGGCGTCATTGTCGTGCTGCATGATCTGACATTGGCCGCCCGGTTTTGTGACCGCTTGGTGTTGTTGCACGATGGCCGGATCGCGGGTGACGGCGAACCAGATGATGTCTTAAGTGCTGAAAACTTGGCGGCGACCTATCGTGTGGAGGCGCTTCGCGGCAAGCAAAATGGCGAACCGTTTATCGTGCCCTGGAAAGAACAGGGGGGCGTATAAACATGCAGAGCTTCCAACAATGGTTGATTGCGAGTTCAATGTCCTGGCGTGGACTGAGATGGGGGGCGGCGGCAATATCTTTGGTTGCGCATGGTGCGGCGGCGTCATTTGCTTGGGTGATGATTGAGACGAAACCGGCCCAGGTTATCGATGCCTTTACCGTCGAATTGGTGTCCGTTGATCAGAACCAAGGTGCTGTTAAAAAACACCAAACCATCAGTGATGCCGTTACAGCGCATAAGGCTGATACGGACTCCAAAACAGATAACGTACGCGCGGCGGTGGCATCGCCGGCATTAGCGGAGTCTATGGCTGAGCCTATTCAACAGCCGGTTAAAAAATCAAAATCGCCGCATTTCGAAATCGAGATAGCCCATGTCGCATCGGTTGAGCCGCCAAAAACGGAACATCGCTTTCCAAAAGCCGAAAAGCCGAAAATATCGTTTCCGATACCGCCGCAAAAACCCAAAGTGAACGGCGATAAAAAAAGTCGTGAACAACAACAGGTTAAAAAGCCGGTCGATGGGCCCATTGAGGTTGCCAAACAGCGGGCGGTTCCGGACAAACCAAACCGTGAGGAGGTCCCATCTCAAGTCGCCTCATTATCATCCCAAGGGGGCGTCGGTGGTGGGGCGCGGCCTTCCAAAGGTGAAGCCGTGCCGATGACGGCGGCGAGTTATTCCATCGGCACTCTCGGTAATAAGCCGCCCGAATATCCCGAGCGCGCTCGGCTCAATGAGTTTGAGGGCCGTGTCTTATTGCGCGTCAAAGTATCCGCCGACGGTAAAAGCGAGAAGGTCGCCATAAAAACCACAAGCGGGTATGATATTCTTGATGAAGCCGCCAAGGCCGCAGTTCAGGCTTGGCGTTTCGTGCCGGCTCGGCGGGCCGGCATTGCCGTTGCGGCCACCATCGACGTTCCCATCGTATTTCGCTTAACGAATAGTCCTTAAAATAACCGATTCCGCTTGTTTTTTTAGCCGTGCTGGCACTTTTGTCCGCGCCCATTTAGGATGAGGAAAAATGGGAGGATCAAATCGATATGGCGAACACGCCGGTTGAGCCTGAATTGCAAGCATCCGTTGACGGTGGCCGTTTCGAGCGATTCGCATTGCCGACGGATGAAGCGTTTTTGGAAAAACTGCTGACCGATATTTTCGAGAACTATTGGGATCGCATCGTCTTTGGGCCGATCATTCAAGGCGGGGCGTTTGAATTTAAATGTACAAACAAGCCGGAAAAAATCGTTTTATTTGACGGTTATCTAACGGTGGTTACGGGAAACGAGGGTTCCCATTTTCATCTCTGTATCGGTGAAAATAAGGGCTCATCAAAAAATCCGACACCGGAAGCGCTGAAAAAACACCGGCGTACGGCCCGGGCCGAATTTTTTCGTGGGCTTAACACCGAAGGTCAGCCCGTGAATTGGGGTTTGCAATTTTTCAACGGCAACGGTGAGCAGCAAATGTCGATTTTTATGCCGAGTCCGTTTATCGCCGATGACGGGAAGATTTTAAAAAAACCGGATTGGCCGCGCCTCGCAACGTGGGAGGCTCTGACGAAAAAATATCTCAACCGCGATCCAGATCCGAAAGACCGAACGGCGAAAAAATTCGCCCATACATGATAATCCTAAGCCGGGATTTTGCCCGCTTCGATCAGCCGTTTTTTGACATGATCTTTCGATCCGCCGGCGGCGATGATCGCTATGAGAAATTCGGGCAACGGTTCGTATTGTAAGGATTTCCCGGACGTTAAATTTTCGAACGTACCCTTCGCGATATCGAGGCGGACGTGGTCGCCGTCATTCGCTTGTTTGGTGACATCATTTGCAAACGGCAAAAACGGAACACCCATCGTGACCATCAGCCGGTAGGGCGTGTTCTGCACGCTTTCGACGATGGCGGCAATGCCGCGCTCCTTCAAGCCGATGCAACCTTGTGGGTGCGGATTGCCGTGACAAAACCGTTTCCCGGCGACAATGATATCGCCTGGCTGCGCTTCTTTGGCAAATGCAGGACTCAGGGGCTCAAGAACGTGCGGTGCGAGTTGATCGGGCTCGAAGATTCGGTTACGGAAAAAATTTCGATCCATCAAACCATCGTCGTTCGATACATCATCGCCGAATGTCCAACAGCGGCCTTCAAATATCAGTGCCTCCGTCATGATGGACTCACAATGTCTCTCGGGTCGATGATTTTGCCCGCGACCGCGCTTGCCGCAACCGTTTCAGCGTTCGCGATATAAATCTCGGCGTTTTTGCTGCCCATGCGCCCCGGTTTGTTCGACGTTGCCGTGGTCATGCAGCGTTCGCCGTCGGCCAGCGGCCCCGTCGAGCCCGAGCACGCGGCACAACCCGGCACCATGATCGTGGCTCCCGCTTGCGTGAGCGTACTGATCAGCCCCTCCTTCGTCGCCTGTTCGAGGATGCGTTGGGTCGAGGGGGCCACAAGTGCGCGCACCCCTGGTGCGACACGCCGACCTTTCAATATGCTTGCGGCGGCGCGAATATCGTCGAGCATGCCGCCCGCACAAGTGCCGATGAATATTTGATGGATCTGCTTTCCGGCAACGCTCGAAATGGGCATAACGTTATCCGGATCCGGCGGTGCCGCAACAATGGGCTCTATAGTTGAAACATCAAGCTCCAGCGTTTCGGCATATTGCGCATTATCATCGCTGGTCACCGGCGTGAACGGCTGGTCCGTGAGGTCGCGGACATAATCGATACATTTTTGATCTGGATTGATAAATGCGCTGACCGCATCGATTTCGACCATGATATTACAGAGTACCATGCGCCCGTCGATGCTGAGGTTTTCGACATATGCGCCGCCGAATTCAATCACGCGGTTATCCGCTTGATCGGGGCCGATCAGTTTTGCACACGATTGCGCGACATCGCGCGGCAATACCCCGGGCCCCGTTTCGCCGGTTAGGTTCATACGCAGGGTTTCCGGCACGCGAAGCCAGGAGTTACCGAGGGCCAGGTATGGTAGGATGTCCTGGCCGATGGAAATCGCAAAACAACCGACAGCGCCACCGGTCGGCGAGTGTCCGTCGCGGGTGACGATAAAAGTCCCAGGTCGTGCAAACCCGCGTTCGATTTGAAGTTGATGCGTGATGCCAGAATCGCCGATATCGAAAAAGTGACCAATATTATATTTTTTAACGTATTCGCGTGTTTCTTTGTGACTTTGTGCGATGCTTGGGTTGAGGGCCGGGACTCGGTGGTCCATCGCAATCATGATGCGTTCGGGGTGCCAGAGGTCTTTAACGCCCATCTCGCAAAGCTCGCGTAGAAATTTATGCGCATGGCCATCGTGCATAATGATGGTATCAGGCTCCGGATAGATAATCTCGCCGGGCTTGATTTCAGCCTGGCCCGTGACCCGGGCCAGTATTTTTTCGACAGCGGTTTTTTCCATCACCTTATGCCTTCATGTTCACGCCCTGGAAAACGATATTGTCGAGAACTTTCTTCAAGGACAATAATATATAAGCCAGTCGGGAACATGGCCAATGGTCCTGGCCGGCGGTTCGTGATAAAACAGCGCGCGAACGTATTTTGGAGACTGATTCGATGGATATGACTGGTGAATACCGTATTCCCGCCCCGCGGCAAGCCGTTTGGGATGCCCTGAACGATCCGGAGGTCTTAAAGGCGAGTATTCCCGGTTGCGATACGGTCGAAAAAGTTTCCGATACGGAACTCAAGGCGAAAGTCACGCTTAAGATCGGACCGGTAAAGGCGAAGTTCGCCGGTGACGTCACCTTATCGGACATGGACCCACCCAACGGTTATACGATTTCAGGCAAAGGCAAGGGCGGCGCCGCTGGGTTTGGCAGTGGCAGTGCAACGGTTTCCATGATCGAGGAGAACGGCGAGACGGTTTTATCTTATTCGGCGAAAGCTTCCGTTGGCGGGAAAATCGCCCAAGTGGGACAGCGTTTGATCGACTCGACTTCGAAGAAACTTGCCGATGAATTTTTCGCAAATTTTGTTGAACACCTCGCGGCAACGGGTGTCTCTAGTGCTGCGAGTTCGGCTCAAGAATGTGAAGAGGTTCCGATTCCCGCTGTTGAGCCTGCCGAGCCGGCATCATCAAATAAATCCTGGCTCGTCATCGCCGGGATCATTATGATCGCTTTAGCCGTTCTTGGTTACACATTACGCTAAACATTCTGCGGTGCTTCAGCCGCATATAAAAATAATAAACGGGAGGAGATGACGAATGGCGTCTACGGGCCAAAGGTTGAAGGTTGCTGTCGTTGGAGCAGGGTTCGCTCATAGCCCGGATGGCCGCGAGCGTTTTGCTGTTCGTACCCATATACCCGCGTTATTGGCGCTACCGGATAAATTTGAAGTGGTGGCTACGTGTACCACGCGCATGGAAACCGCCCAAGAAAGCGCCGATCATTTCGGTATTCCCCACGCGTTTGATTCCGTTGAACGCATGGTTGATGAGTTAACCGATCTTGATATTGTGTGCGTATCCGTGCGACCGGCCTATCATCACCAAGTCGCCATGCCGGCGCTAAGAGCCGGAAAGCATGTTTATAACGAATTTCCCATGGGTCTGAACAGCGATCAGGCGCAGGAAATGTATGACATGGCGAAAGAAAAAAATGTCAAAACGGTCGTGAGCTATCAATTCCATCATCATCCGGTGGTGCGTTACATGAGCGATCTCATCGCGGATGGCTACATTGGCAAACCGATCACATTCAGTATTAGTGATATTGTCAGCAATTACATCGTGCCACGGCCGTCGCATCGGCAATGGTTGTTTCAGTCATCGATGGGTGGACAGCCTGGTTATCGCAGTGGCCGGAGTCTCGAACGGATTCGTGGCATTCTTAACCAAGAAATCGTTTCGGTGTCTTGTGATTACTCTCTCAAAGTACCGGAGCGCGCTGCAGTCGATACCGGTGGCGTAATCAAAAGCGATCAAGTCGACAACATGGTGTACTTGCTTCAAACCGACGGCGGCGCAACGGGGACATTACACATGAGTCAAACCGGTTGGTTTGGATCCGGCGACCGATTTGAAATTTACGGCACCGAAGGCATGCTGTATCTCGGTACCGAACAATCGACTAAAAATTGGAAAAAAGAATCCGGCGACGGCGATCCAAAACGCGGCTCGTATCAACTTTTCGGCAATAGAGTCGATATTGATGAATATATCGCCGATCCCATTTCGCCCGAACGATTACAACGGGATTTCCATCCGATGGAAGTTCCGGATAAATATTATAAAGTGTCCGGCATTGACGAACAAAAAGGCGTGTTCTGTATCGCACAAACTTGGGCTGCCTTTCACGATGCCATTATCAATGATTACGAGTGCCGCCCCAATTACGAAGACGGTTTACGCATCCACCGGATACTTAATGCCGGCAATGAATCATCTCAAAAACGCAAGTGGGTTGATGCTGACTTTAGTGGTATTTAATTTTTTAGAAGGGAAGTTAAATGAGTAGAACTGGTGATCTCGTCGACAAATTGATCGCAACAAAGCTCGAAGATATTCCCGATGAAGCGATTGAGATTGCGCGTCAAGTGACCCTCGATGGTATTGGCGTGATGATTGCGGCTCTTCGTGAGCCGCTTGGCTTGGGCCAGAAAGCGATCGCTTATACGGAGGCGCTTGGGGGCAAAGAAGAATCCACGGTCATCGGCGGAGGCTTTAAATCGAACGCCCTGAACGCAGCCTACTCGAACGGGTGCCTCGCGCATGCGCTTGATTATGACAACACCTGGTGGCCGTTGAACCATCCGACTTCGCCGACGTTGCCGGCGATTTTGGCTCTGTCGGAAAAATATAACTTTTCCGGTAAAGAAATTTTGCGCGCTATTGTGTTGTGTTTCGAAGTGCAGGGCAAAATGCGCGCGGCATCAATTCGAGTGCGCCCGGGCAGCACGTTCCATAAACCCGGCGTGTCCGGCACCATGGGCGCGACCACGGCAGCCGGGGTGTTGCTCGGCCTCAACCGCGATGAATTTCTCATGTGTTACGGTATCGCCGGCTCGCGTGCCGGTTCCATGTCGGCAAACACGGGGTCCATGACCAAATCGTCGCACAGCGGCCACGCCGCGCGTATGGGTATCGAGGCGGCTGAACTTGCCAAGCTTGGTTGGACGGCAAGTGACGATATTTTCGGTAAGGGTGATTTCTTCGATTTGTTCTACGGCAATGAAAATTGCGATATGGAATTGTTCTTAAAGGATTTCGGCAATCCCTACCGGATGATCGACCCTGGTGTCGGTTTTAAAAAACATCCGTGTAACTATTATACCCACCGGCCTATTGATGCCACATTGGAACTCGTTGCAAAGCATGATCTCAGACCCGAAGAAATTGAATCGGTCAATGTCGATTTCCCCGTTATGGAGTATGTGAACAGGCCGCAACCGATCACTGGGCTTGATGGTAAATTCAGTGTGCAGTATGCAACGGCGCTCGCGTTGATTGACCGGTCGATCAAGGTCGAGAGTTTTTCCGACGAGCGCCGGTTCTCAAAGGATATTGAGGATCTGTTGCCTCGCATACATCTTAATATGCGTGAAGATATCACGCTCGATTTTCCCGATACCTACGCTATTGTCACAGTTAAAACGAAAGACGGAAGAGAGTTACAAGAACGTTGCGATAAACCGCGCGGACTTTGGGGTGTGCCGTTGACCCGTGACGAACGGCTCACAAAATTCCGCGATTGTGTCGAGCCGGCCATGCCGAAACAAGCAGCGGAAGAGATTATCGAACTCGTCGAAAATATGGATAACTTAGATAACGTGCATTCGATTATGGAGCGTGTCGCGTTAGCGAAATAACGGAAAGGAAGTGTAATGAGTGAAGGCCGCAAAGTTGCATTGATTACCGGATCGAGCCGGAACATCGGTTATGGTGTCGCGTTAAGGTTGGCCCAAGACGGCTATAACATCGTTATTAATGGTACTAAAAATCAAGACGCTTGCGATAAGGCCGTGAAGGATATGAAGGCTTGCGGCGTCGATGCAATTAGTGTGCTTGCCGATATGGGAAAGCGCGAGCAAGTTGAACAGCTTGCCGAAGACTCCCTTAGCCACTTCGGTAAGATCGATGTGTTGGTGAATAACGCTGCGATCCGGCCTCATTCACCGATCTTTGAAATGGATGAAGCGGAATGGGACAACGTGATGACCACCAATCTGCAATCAGTCTTTTGGCTGATTCGTTTATGCTGCCCGGGCATG
>CALINB010000322.1 GCA_938045325.1 uncultured Rhodospirillales bacterium
CGCCGGGAGCTTATGGGCTTCCGGCGTTTACATGTTGAAAATGATGAGACGTAAAACCGTCCCATGAAAACGAGAGTCGGCACACGCCGCCCGATCGGTTAAAATCATCGAACAAACATCATGAAGCAATATATCGACCTCCTCTCCCACGTCCGTCATCACGGCATCGATAAAGAAGACCGTACCGGTACCGGCACGCGTAGCGTATTCGGCTATCAAATGCGCTTTAAGCTGAGTGCGGGGTTTCCGGCACTGACCACTAAGCGGCTGCATTTGAAATCAATTATTCATGAACTGCTGTGGTTTCTCAAAGGCGACACCAATATCACCTATCTAAAAGAAAACGGTGTCCGTATTTGGGACGAATGGGCGGATGAGAACGGCGAGCTGGGCCCGGTCTACGGTCATCAATGGCGTTCGTGGCCGACGCCGGATGGATCGCACATCGATCAGATCAGCGATGTGATCGAGCAAATCAAGTCCAATCCGGATTCGCGCCGCATCATCGTTTCGGCCTGGAATGTCGCCGATGTGCCGAACATGGCGTTGCCGCCGTGCCACTGTCTGTTCCAGTTTTATGTCGCCAATGGCCAATTATCGTGCCAACTCTATCAGCGCAGTGCCGATGTCTTTCTCGGTGTGCCGTTCAACATCGCGTCGTACGCATTATTGACGCAAATGATTGCACAGGTCTGCGGGTTAAAGCCGGGCGAGTTCATCCATACCTTCGGCGATGTTCACCTCTATTCCAACCATTTCGAACAAGCCGACGAACAGCTCAAAAGGCTGCCGTATCCATTGCCGCGCATGCACCTCAATCCGGATGTGAAAGATATTTTCGCGTTCAAGTTTGAGGACTTTGATTTGCAAGGCTACCGTTTTCATCCCCATATTCCCGCACCGGTCGCGGTATAAAACCCAAGGGGCCTTCATTGCTGATATCCTTGATCGTCGCGGTCGCAGAAAACGGTGTGATCGGCCGCGATGGCGGGTTGCCCTGGCAAATTTCCGCCGACCTTAAACACTTTAAAACGCTGACCATGGGTAAGCCGATGATTATGGGGCGCAAGACGTTCGACTCGATCGGCAAGCCTTTGCCCGGGCGCACGTCCATCGTGATCACCCGGCGAAAAGATTTCGCGCCCGACGGTGTTATCGTTGCAAATGCCTGGCCGGCGGCCTTAGAGGCAGCGGCGAAAACGCTCAAGGAATCCGATCAGCAAGAAGTGATGGTCATCGGTGGTGCGGAAATTTATGCGCTGGCGATGTCCGGCGCGAAACGGCTGTATGTGACGGAAGTTCATGAGGTTGTCGAAGGGGATACCGTGTTTCCTGAAATCGACAAAAACCGATGGCAGGAAATCCGGCGCGAGAAACATGCCCCCGATAATCCCGCCGAGCCGTCATTCAGTTTCGTGACCTATGAACAAAAAGCCTGATTTTACTGCATCACAATATTCGGCGTGCTTTCGCTTTTTTTCACGAGCGCTTGAGCAACTTTTGCGCTGATAATTTTGGCGATTTCGATATAGGCTTTGGCATGCTTGCTTTCCGGTTTTGTTGCAACGATCGGTTCGCCACTGTCTGACGTTTCGCGAATTTCCGTATCGAGCGGGATCTGACCCAAGAGATCGGTTTCCATGCGCTTGGCTTCGTCCACGCCACCGTCAGCACTGAAGATGTTGGTTCGTTCGCCGCAATGCGGGCAGAGGAAGTAGCTCATATTTTCAATAATGCCGAAAACGGGAACTTCAACCTTGCGAAACATATTCAGCCCCTTGCGTGCATCGGCAAGGGCGATGTCTTGCGGCGTTGTAACGATTACGGCACCCGTTAAGGGGACTTGCTGGGCGAGGGATAAATGAATATCGCCGGTGCCCGGCGGCATATCGACGACCAAAACATCCAACGCGCCCCAATTGATATCCCGGATCATTTGTATGAGGGCTGATTGCGCCATCGGGCCGCGCCAAATGACAGGATTGTCTTCCTCGACCAAGAGCCCCATCGACATACTTTTGATGCCATAATTTTCTTTCGCATCGAGGGTTTTGCCGTCCGATGATTCGGGTTGACCGGAAATACCCAACATGCGCGGGATCGACGGTCCGTAAATGTCGGCATCCAAAAGACCGACTTTGTTGCCGATAGCGGCCAAGGCGAGGGCGAGATTGACGGCGGTCGTGGATTTGCCGACGCCGCCTTTCCCGGAAGCAACGGCGACGATGGATTTAACCTCAGGCAAAAAATTTTCCGGCGCGGCATTCGGGCCGCCGCCCATGGGCCGCCCCTGTCCATGGGGCGCGCCGCCTGGCCCATGAGAATGCTGCGGATGGGGTTGCGCGGCTTGTGGAGATGCCTGCTTTTCCGCCGTCAGAACAACCGTGGCCGAAATGACCCCAGGCAATGCGTGAACGGCCTTTTCTGCTTCCCGGCGCAAGGGTTCGAGCTGGGGCCCCCGCTCAGGGGGAACTTCAATTGCGAAGGCGACATGGCCGTCCTTGATTTGGATGCCGCTCACCATATTTTTACTGATGATGTCTTCATCGCCGTCTTTGACGGTTTTGAGGGCTGCGAGGATGCTATCTTGTGTAATTTCGGCCATGAAGTACCCCTAAAGTGACTACTATATTTCGTGTGGATTGTTGCGAAGGGGCAGACTACACTCCCCGCGCTTTGCATCTGAAAGCAGGTCTAGCATCCGGATGGATTAGACCTTAAATATAGAAGGCTTATATAATATAGAAGGCTTATATATATGAAAGCCTTCTGTTGTTTAAAGGCATTTAGTTTTTTTATAAGCCGGTGGAAAGCCGGTTAACCAGGGCAGGAAAGGATTACGGTAGATATGGCATGGAATCCGCACGGTGGAGGTCAAGGCCCCTGGGGCGGCGGTGGCGGCGGTGGCGGCGGTGGCCCCACAGGACCGCAACCCCCTGATATCGAGGATATGCTCCGGCGCGGCCAAGAGCGCTTTAAAAACATCATGCCCGGTGGGTTGAAGACATCCCGCGGCATTTTACTGATCGTGATCGCTCTGTTGGGCATTTGGCTTGCGAGTGGCTTTTACCGAGTTGATGCCGCGCAACAAGGTGTTGTGCTGTTGTTTGGTAAGAAATACAGCGAAACCGGACCAGGCCTGCATTGGTTTTTTCCGTCGCCCATCGGTACGGTGTTCACACCTGATGTGGAAAAAGTTCAACGCACGGACATCGGTTTTCGCGGTAGCACGACATCGGTCAGTGCAAAGCGTAACGTCTCTGAAGAAAGCCTGATGTTGACCGAAGATCAAAACGTAGTCGATCTTGATTTTTCCGTGCAATGGAAAATTAAAAACGCGGCGGACTTTCTTTTTAAGATCCGCGGCCCCGAGGCGACCGTGAAACGGGCGGCCGAAAGCGCCATGCGTGAAGTGATCGGACAAACATCACTGCAATTGGCTTTAACGACTGGTCGTGCTGAGATTGAAACACTGATGCGGAATTTATTGCAAAAAATTCTCGATAGCTACAAATCCGGTATTCTAGTCACGGAAATGAAGCTGCAAGCCGCCGATCCGCCACAAGCGGTGATCGACGCCTTCAACGAAGTGCAGCGTGCGCGTCAAGACAAAGATCGTAAGCTGAATGAAGCAAAAGCTTACGAAAATAAAATTGTCCCGACGGCGCGTGGTGAAGCGAAGAAAATGATTCAAGATGCGACGGCATACAAAGAACGGTTGATTAAAGAGGCCGAAGGTGAAGCGCAGCGTTTCCTGTCGGTTTATAATAGCTTTAAAGCCACGGAAGCGGTTGCCCGTCAGCGGTTGTATCTCGAAACCATGGAAGAAATTTTAAGCGGGGCCAATAAGGTTATTATCGACGGTAAAGGTGGATCGGGTGTCGTCCCGTATCTGCCGTTGCCTGAATTGAAGAAACGTAGCGGAGGAGGGAACTAGTCATGAAATTATCTCTCGCCATACTTGGTCTCGTTGTCATGATCACCGGTGCGGTTTTATCGGGCGCCATGTTTACCGTGACAGAGAAGAATCAGGCCATTGTCCTGCAGTTTGGTAATCCGAAGCGTGTGATTACTGACCCTGGGCTTTATTTCAAAATTCCGTTTATCCAAGATCTTGTTTATTACGATAAACGAATCTTGGATCTCGATCCGCCTTTCGAACAATTAACGCTGAAAGACAAGAAACGGATTAACGTCGATACATATGCGCGGTATCGGATCACGGATCCGCTGGCGTTTTTTACATCGGCACGGACAGAGTCCGGCTTCCTATCTAACTTCGGGCCTATTTTGAATGGTAGTGTTCGGAACGAAATGGGTAAGCACCCTCTGGTTAACCTATTATCCAAAAAACGTGATGATATTATGGAGCTTATTCAGGGTCGTGCTAGTAAGGCTGCCAAGCGTTTCGGCGTCATGGTGGTTGACGTGCGGATCGGTCGGACGGATTTACCGGAAGAAATTTCCAAAAACGTTTATGAACGGATGCGCTCGGAACGGATTCAAGAAGCTAACGAGCTCCGCGCCGAAGGGGATGAAATCAAAATTGAAATCATGTCCAATGCGGATCGCAAAAAAACGATTATCCTGGCCGAAGCAAACAAAAAATCTCAAATTTTACGCGGT
>CALINB010000323.1 GCA_938045325.1 uncultured Rhodospirillales bacterium
AAAGCGCCAGGATTATACTAATTTCCGTCGCAAACTCGACCGGCTGAAAGCGCCTTATTATGTCATCCCGGGCAATCATGATGACCGGGACTTAATGCGCAAAACCTTCGGTGATCTCGGGTATTTACCGGAAAAGGGCAAATACCTCCAATATGTAATCGAGGATTTTCCGCTTCGTTTGATTGCCTTGGATACGCTGATCGTCGGGGAAAACGGCGGCGAGCTTTGTGCGGAACGGCGCGAATGGCTTGCTCAAACCTTATCGGAAAAACCCGACGCACCGACATTCATATTCATGCATCATCCGCCGTTTGCGACCGGCGTGAAGTTTCTCGACAAGTACCCGTTCAAGGAAGCCGAGGCGCTCGAAGCGGTGGTGAAACAAAATACGCAAGTGGTGTGGGTCGCGTGCGGTCATCTGCACCGGCATTTACAAGTACGTTGGGCCGGCACGGTGGCATCAATCGCTCCGAGCGTCGCCTATCAATTACCGATGGCTCTAGCACAAGGAGCATCGAAGGGGTTCAGCCTCGAGCCGGCCGGGTGTCCGATTTATGTGTGGAAACCGGAAACGGGTCTGGTCGCGCACATGAGCTTAATCGGCGACTTCGGCCCGTTGCATCCGTTCGTGCGCGATCCAATCGTTTAATTGAACGATGAAACGTTAAAGTGTTGCCTCGGCTGCGGCGTAAGAATAGGTGCGCCGTTCCGTGACCAAACGGTCTTTTCCAGTTTCTTTTTTACGGCATTCCGCCCAAACGATCTCATAAAGAGGGATGTCGTGATAAAACCCTTTCATTGAGACGGAACCGGTTCCGCGGAAAATAAACGGCTTACCGGTGCAAATACCACGCACGGTTTCAGACGCGAGAATTTGATCGGCTTTTGCTTTTTCGACAATGCGCGCGGTTAATTGAACGGTCGCACCGAACAAATCATTTTCTTCGGCGATGGGCTCTCCCGTGTTCAGGCCGATCTTCACATGCAGCGGCAAATCGGGGTGTTCTTCGTTGTATTTTGCAATTTCACGCTGAATGACAATTGAAGCCTCGACGCCGATGGTTGTTGCCGAAAAATACGCCATGATGCCGTCGCTGGTGTGTTTCACTTCCGTGCCATTGAGCTCGTTTAAGCAATCGCGGACAATTTCGTTATGCGCGCGAAGTACTTGTTGCGCGCCGGCATCGCCAAACCGTTGCGTCATTTCCGTTGAGCCGACAATGTCGGTGAACAGCACCGTGACCGGCCCGGTGGACGATGTGCCGGTCGACTTTGCGGATGAACTGCCTTTGGAGCCGGAGCCTTGACCGCCGGAGCCTTGACCGCCGGAGCCGCCGGATTTACGCGTGCGCTTACGCGGGGCCTTCGGCCCGACACCCATTTCCATGAGTTTGCGCACGGCTTGGGTGCGGTTGCTCACACCGAGCTTGCGGTAAACGTTTTTCAAATGGACTTTGACGGTGATCTCGCGAAGTTCCAGTTTGCGCGCGATTTCCTTGTTCGGATATCCCTTGGTCAAGAGGCCAAGCACTTCGCGTTCGCGCGGCGTTAATTTTTCCAGCGTTTTTTCTGACTTGGCATTTGCGCCCGCAACGATGGTCGCGGATTCCTGTTTTTCCGCTTCGGCGACCAGCATAGTCGGCAAATACTTTTCACCGGACATGATCAGTTTTAAAGCATCGATCATCACGCGTGCGCCGATATTTTTGGGAATGTACCCGGCGGCACCTTGATCGAGCGAACTTTTTGCATCGTTCATGTCGACCGAGCCGGTCAAAATGACAACAGGGATGGACGGGAATTTTTCCTTCATAGTGCGTAGGCCTTCGAGATGGTTCATGCCCGGCATGTAAAGGTCGAGAATGATGAGGTCCGGCGCACTATCCGTCGTGGCATGTTTCATCGCCCCTTTGAAATCCTCGGCTTCGAGAATTTCGACGTCTTTTGATAAATCCTGCAGCAGGACACCGATGGTTTCCCTGATGAGATTGTGGTCGTCCGCGAATATGACTTTCACCTGATTTCCTCCGTTCTGTATTTTTTATTTTTTATGAACCGGGCCGTTTTCGGATCGGTTGAGCGCCTTTTGTACTCACTTTCGAGTAGTTCGGACGCTTTGACAAGTTATACAAGGGGATAAGTCTTTGATTTGATTGCACTTGTATGTGATTCCTTGACAAAATTCTGCTAGATGTCAGTAATTTAGGAATTGTAACTTAATGTATAGCAATTATTTCCTTTTCTGACAAGGCATGTCAGTTTTCAAGAGCGACAACGCACCCGGTGAATGCCCAACAGATACTCAATAAATCATTAAGTTACAAAGACTTAGTGGAGTCACAGGGTTGACCGGAAAATTTATCTAAAATTTTACAAAAATCCCGCCTTGTGTGACGGCCATCACATTTCTTCGTTGCGCCATAAGGCATTATCGCCAAACGAGTGGAGAACGTGATTCAAATTTTTGCCCCCACTGAAGCGAAAAGCGGAATTCAGAGCGTTTCAAAACCGGGGTTTTTATAGCGGGAGAGAAGATTATGGCTGCCAACGATGATACCACGGGCCGCATGGATGAAGCGGCAGGTGATGGCGCCCCATTAACGACGGGTGACACCCCGGCCGGCGAAAACGCCGATAGCATCATTGGCGGTACCGATAGCGGCCAAGTTGCGCAAGCCGGTGGCGCCGAGCCCGTCGGTCAGGTCGAAAGCCTGAGCGGCACGGTTGTTGCCGTTCGCGCCGATGGCACCCGCGTCGAACTGAAAACCGGTGATCCGATCTATCAAGGCGATACCCTTGAAACCAGTGCCGACGGCGCCGTCGGTGTCATGCTCGCCGACCAAACCACGTTCTCCATGGCCAACAACGGCCAAATGGTCATCGACCAAATGGTTTACGATCCGGGCACGAATGAAGGCTCGATTTCCATGTCCGTGGTCGAAGGCGTGTTTGCCTTCGTTTCCGGTCAAATCGCAAAAACCGATCCCGACGCCTTGTCGTTGAACACACCGGTGGCCACCATCGGTATTCGTGGTACGCAAGTCGGTATCGAAGTCGGCGAAGACAAGCCGATGACCGTCGTGTTGATGGAAGAGGCCGACGGTTTCGTCGGCGAGGTTGTCGTTGCCAACGACGGCGGCGTGCAAATCCTGAACCAAGCATTCCAGGCGACGAACGTTGCGAGTTCCAACTCGGCACCTTCCGAGTCTTATATCTATGATATCCAGCAACTCATTCAAAAATTCCGCGGTGCGCTCGGCAGCCTACCGACAACCAACGGCAATAACGCCAACAACTACGGCGTGCAGCCCGACGCACAACGCGAACAAACCCAGCAAGAGCAAACTCAAAATGAAAACCTGACGGACGAGCAGCTCACTGAGGAAGAGACCACGGGTGAAGCGGCCCAGAATGAGGGCGAGGGCGAAGAGAGACAAGAAGAGCAGCTTGCCGTAGAAGAAACGGGTGAGCCCGATCCGAACGAATTGGCCGATTTCGAAACCGCCGCGGGTGGCGAAGAAAATGAGGGCTTTGATACTGAATTCATC
>CALINB010000324.1 GCA_938045325.1 uncultured Rhodospirillales bacterium
AAAGTCATCGACACCATGGCCAGGGGCCGTGTGAACAAACCCGGTACCGGTATCATCGGTAACATGATCGCCCGGCAACAACGGCACATCGAAATCGTAACCAATGGATTTCAACGGATGGGCGCAAACGAAACGCGCTAAGGCTTCGGCGGGGACATCGGCCGTTTTATTCCACTCATCAATGCGGGCTGCTTCCTTGACTTGCTCGGCCAGCGCATCGGCGATGATCATTTTCTCACCAACCTTCGCCCAATTGTCATCACTCGCTTCGGTGACTTCATAAACGCCGTAGGAAATGCGCTCGGAGAAACAAATCGCCCGATTGCCCGGCAGCGTCCACGGCGTCGTCGTCCAAATCACGACGCTCGCATCAGTAAGATCGCCCGTCGTGACCGGGAACTTCACCCAGACCTGATCAGATTCATGATCGTGGTATTCGACCTCGGCTTCGGCGAGCGCGGTCTTCTCGACCACCGACCACATGACCGGCTTCGAGCCGCGATAGAGCGAGCCGTTCATCAGGAACTTGCCCAGCTCGCGCACGATCTGCGCCTCGGCCAGATAGGTCATGGTCGTATACGGATTGTCCCAATCGCCGAGCACGCCCAAGCGCTTGAACTCCTCGCGCTGCACGTTAATCCATTCTTCGGCGAACGCGCGGCATTCCTTGCGGAACTCGTTCACCGGCACGTCGTCTTTGTTTTTACCGGCCTTGCGGTATTTCTCCTCGATCATCCATTCGATCGGCAAACCGTGACAGTCCCAGCCCGGCACATAGGTTGAGTCTTTACCGAGCATTTGTTGCGAGCGGTTAATGACGTCCTTGAGGATTTTGTTTAAGGCGTGACCGATATGCAGATGGCCATTGGCGTACGGCGGGCCGTCGTGCAGGATAAACTTTTCGCGGCCCTCCGATTGCTTTCGTAAATCGCCGTAGAGATCGCCTTTTTCCCAACGCGCCAGCAACTCCGGCTCGCGCTTCGGCAAGCCGGCTTTCATGGGAAAATCGGTTTGCGGCAGAAAGATCGTGGATTTGTAATCTGTAGTCATGGTTTTACTGCAAAATTTCTTTGGCTTTTTCGCTGTCTTGGGCGATTTGTGCCTTTAATTGATCGATGCCGTCAAATTTCTTTTCAGCCCGGACATAATCAATCAAGGCGACACGCACGGTTTGACCGTAAAGATCGCCGTCAAAATCGAATAAATGAACCTCTAACAGAACTGATTTGCCGTCAAACGTCGGGCGTGACCCGAGGTTGGCAACACCCTTGTACCAAGCCGTTTCTACCCCATTTTCAAGCCCGATCGTGACCGCGTAGACCCCTTGGGCGGGGCGCAAATACTCGCCCATGGCGACATTGGCTGTCCGATAGCCGATCGTGCGGCCCCGGGCATCGCCCTGTTCGACAATCCCTTCGATCTCGTACGGCCGGCCAAGGAGCCGCGCGGCCTTTTTCGGATCACCGTTCATCAGACTTTCGCGAATCCGGGTCGATGAGTACACATCGCCGTTTTCGTCGTGCACCGCCTGCACGGCGGTGAAGCCGAAGCCGAGTTCCTGGCCCATGCGCAGCAGCAGTTCGCAATTGCCCTTGCGGCCTTGACCGAAGGCGAAATCGTAGCCGGAAACCACGTGATGGGCGCCGAACCCGTCGATCAAGATATCCTGCACGAAACTTTCCGCCTCGCGTTTGGAAAAATCGAGATCGAACGTCGGCACGATAAGATGATCAACGCCCAAAGCAGCGATCAGGCGCTCCTTGGCCGGTCCTGGCGTTAAGCGTAATGGGGCCGCATCGGGCTGGAAGACTTGGCGGGGGTGGGGCTCGAACGTCAGCACAGCCCACGGCCTGTCGTTGGCACGCGCCAAACGCCCGGCTTCATTGATCACCGCCTGGTGGCCTTTGTGGACGCCGTCAAAATTGCCGATGGCGATGGCCGCGCCTCGGAGGCCGGCCGGCAAGTCTTTGAAATCTCGGTATATCTGCATCGCGGCTGGAAGATGTCAGCGCGCCTGGAGCCGGTCAAGACCCAAGCGCAAGGGTGCTGAAAATACACGGAACTCCTGAAAAAAACGTTAGGAAACCGCCACTGTTCCGGGACATTATCAAAAAACCGAAGGCAAGCCCACCTATGCCCCCTATGTGAGCAAACGGTAGCCGGGAACTTTGATGGCAGACGACGATCCGACAAAAAAAAGCCGAACGAAAACGCTCATTTTCGCAATCATCGGCACCGTCATTGTTGGGCTTGGCGTTTATTATGTGCTTGCGCCTAGTGAAAGCGTTCGCCACACAACCGTTCAGCCACCGGTTCCGTCAAAACAAGCCGAAAAACAAAAGCCACAGCCGAAACAGCCTGCGAAGCCCGCTCCCGCACCACGCACGCCGGGCTTATTATCCCTCAGCCTGCCGGTGGCGTGCGAGCCCGGCAAAACATGCTGGGTCTCCAATTACGTTGACCATGATCCGGGTGAAGGCAAAAAAGATTACATGTGCGGCACAGCAACCTACAACGTAAAGAACAAAAACGGGCTGCATCATCAAGGTACCGACTTTGCCATTCAGGATTTGGCGGCAATGAAGAGCGGCGTCGATGTGTTGGCCGCTGCCCCCGGAATCATTACCGGCGTGCGCGATAGCATGAAAGATATCAGCGCAAGAGAAATTGATGCGGAATCGCTCAAAGGAAAATTTTGCGGCAACGGCGTCGCCATCAAACACGAAAACGGATTTACCAGCCAATACTGCCATCTACGCCGAGGCAGTATCGCGGTCAATAAGGGCACGCGTGTTTCGCGAGGACAAAAACTCGGCCTGATCGGCTTATCGGGGTTTACCGAGTATCCGCATCTTCACATTACCATTCGCCGGAACGGAAACATCATCGACCCGTTTGTCGGCTTGAGCCGCAAGCAAGGCTGCGGTCCCGGAAAAGAACCCCTGTGGCAATCGGATGTCTTGGCCAAACTTCCCTATGGGCCAAGCGCGCTTTATAGCGCCGGATTCGCCGGCGCGAAACCGAACTCCAAAAAAGCCCGCGCCGGGGCTTACCGGAAAACCACCCTCAACCGGACGGCCTTTGCCTTGGTACTGTGGGTCGACATGTTTCAAATCCGCAAAGGCGATGAACTGCGAATGGTCATCATCGGGCCCGACGGCAAGACGTTTCACAAACACAAATTAAGATTCAAAAAAAACCGGGCGCGCGCCTTTCGCTTCTCCGGCAAAAAACGCAAAACGCCAACGTGGCCCACCGGCCCTTATGCGGGCGTCATTCAGCTGAAGCGCACGGATC
>CALINB010000325.1 GCA_938045325.1 uncultured Rhodospirillales bacterium
GTGTCCGGTCTGAGACAGGGCGCCTTTGGCCCAGCGTTGTACGCTGGAGCACACCGATAAACTCCTCGGGCGAAAGATTTTTCTCGACTTTATATGTAATCACCATGAAAAGCCTCCGGGCTCGACATCAAATGTTGTTGAGGCCGGAAGATTACGTGTTCGGCGGTTATAAAAAAAAGCGGGCCAAGACAATTGTCATGGCCCGCTAAGACACCAAAGGAGAAGAGCGGGTTTAATGGAGCCCGCTTATAGTTTGGTTCAAATCCGAGGGGGAGGGGAGAGCGGAACCCCAGGGGTTTGAATCCTTCTTGTTATGCGATGGGCGAACTCTCGGTTCAGTCGTCTGATCAAAGCAAATCGCCAATCTGCATCCTGCCGTCTTTCTAGTCCTGACCGTCTTTCGGCACCGGCTCTTAAGGCCTTGCTTTGACGGCGCTCGTTCTTGCAACGCCGCTCAATTGCACCACAGTGATATGGTGGTTTGGCGTGCGAAAGCACTGATAAATTCGGTTGGTCCATCGTCCTCTAATTCCCAGGAATTATTAAGTTTTATGTCTCTACGCTATGATTGACTTGGATCTTTTTCGTTATCCCGTGTAGAGCCGCAGCTGTATTTACCCGTAATTTTCTTCATAGTACTTCACTCGGAGTTGCAGGGGCCATTACACTCAAGTATAGGTGGTGACCCAGTTGAAAATCGGACCAAACCCTAAGAAAACCAATAAAAATTGAGGGTTTTGACCGGAACGGAGTAGTATTCGTAGATCATGTCGGACGAGCCTCAATCCATTGATGTTGCCTTGCAGCCGAAGCCTTCGGATGTTGTCTACGATCTCGACCGGGCACTGGCCTCGGTGGTTGGCCTTCGGGCGCAAACGCCGCCGAATGCTTTCACCGCCCAGCGTCTGGGGACGGACCGGAGCGGCCACGGCGTTTTGATCCGCGATAACGGCTTGGTATTGACCATCGGCTATCTCATCAATGAAGCGGAATCGATTTGGCTGGTGGATTGCAATGGCCAGGCAACACCGGCCCACGTCATCGGTTCGGACACAGAAACCGGGTTTGGCCTGGTGCAGGCGATGGGAGATATGTCGATTCCGGCGATCCCGCTCGGCAGTTCCGCGGAGCTCAAAGTCGACGACCCCGTGATCATGGCCGGTTTCGGTGGACGGCAGGGGTCCGTTATGGGGTCTGTCCTCGCAAAACGCGAGTTTGCCGGTTATTGGGAATATGTTTTGGACGAAGCCATTTTTACCGCCCCGCCGCATCCGTTTTGGGGCGGGTCCGGTTTAATCGGACCCGACGGAACCTTACGCGGGATCGGCTCGCTTTTCGTTCAACAAGCCTTGGGCGACGATGACTCGGTCGACGGCAATATGGTCGTGCCCATCGATCTTTTAAAACCCATTCTCGATGACTTGATGTCATACGGGCGGCGCAACAAACCGCCGCGGCCGTGGGTCGGTATGCTGACGGCTGAATCGGAAGGTCATCTGATTGTTGGTGGGTTATTTGACGGCGGCCCGGCCGACCAGACCGGCGTTCAGGTCGGTGATTTGGTCGCCGAAGTGGCGAGCCAGCCGGTTCACGATCTCGCGCAGCTATTTCGCAGTATCTGGCGGCTTGGCGATGCCGGTGTCGGTATTCCGCTGACCCTGATCCGTGACGGTCAGGAAATGCACGTGGAAATACCTTCGGCCTGCCGCAGCGATTTTTACTTAAAACCGAAGGTTCATTAGGAGTTATGGGGGTATAATTCGGGCTGGTTTATTCACCCCTTTGTGATCTTTGCCATCTTGGCGCCATAATCCCGGGACACTATCTATTCTCAATGCGCAAATGTTTACGAATTTCCTGTGCCGCCATTTTGCTTGTACTCATCGCCGCCGCTATCGGCTCGTGGGGGCGGGTTAGCGTGGCAGATTGGCGGACTGCGAGCCGTGAACCGGCCGGCATTGCACCGGATCCGGCCATCACACAAGAAGCCATCGTGCAGGTTTATGGCGCGCGGGCTTATTCCTGGCGGGGGACCTTCGGCGTGCACACATGGATCGCCGTAAAGCCGACCGGCGCACCGGCCTATACAGTTTATGAAGTGATCGGCTGGCGGGCATATTACGATGAACCCGTTTTGGCGATCTCCGAACGCGCGCCCGATGCGCGTTGGTTCGGCAATGTGCCCGAAGTTTTTGCCGATCTTCGCGGCGACGGTGTCGATGATGTGATTAAGCGTATCGATAAAATCGCGCGCAGCTATCCGTATGTAAACAGCTATAGCGTTTGGCCGGGCCCGAATTCGAATACCTTTACCGCATTCGTGGCCCGGGATATTCCGGAATTAAAACTCGACCTGCCGCCGACGGCAATCGGCAAGGATTACCTGACCAACGGGAGCGTCGTCAGTAAATCGCCGAGCGGCACAGGCTTTCAATTCTCGTTGTTTGGTTTGTTAGGCGTGTTGGCGGGCGTCGAAGAAGGGGTTGAACTTAATTTTTTAGGTTTAACGTTCGGTCTTGATCCGCTCGATTTGTCGTTAAAGTTGCCGATTGTCGGCCGTGTCGGTCCTAAGACATCGTCACCCCCGGCACGTTTACCGGAACAGATATAAAATTTTACCAATGTTTCAACAGGGATGCCCGGCGTGAGTGTTTGGGGCAAAGTTATTGGCGGCGTCACCGGATTTGCCATGGGCGGGCCGCTTGGCGCATTTTTAGGCGTCATCGCGGGGCACGCGGTTGACCGCTCGCGTGGCAGGACGGCCGAACGAATTGTGTCTTGGGCGCAAAATCAATCCCAAAAAAACGGTGGGGGACACAGAGGGCATGCCGGATACAGTCAAGAAGAGCGCCAAATTGCATTTTCCGTCGCCGTCATCGTGCTTGGCGCAAAGTTAGCGAAAGTTGATGGTGTGGTTTCCCGCGCCGAAGTCGATGCCTTCAAAGAGATCTTTCAAATCCCCGCCGCAGATGTTCCCGAGGTGGCGAAAGTTTTTGACGAAGCCCGCCAGGAGGCAACCGGGTTTGAGTCTTATGCCGAGCAAATCGCCGATATGATCGGCCATGAAACACGCGTCCTGGAAGAATTGTTGGGCGGATTGTTTCATATTGCCAAGGCCGACGGCGCGCTGTCGCCGGCGGAACGTTCTTATTTAAGGGCGGTTGCACGCATTTTCGGTTTTAACGAACGCGATTTTAACCGCATTCTGGTAAGCCATATCGGCAATCTCGGTGGCTCAGACCGCATCGATCCTTATGCCGTGCTCGGCGTGAACCGTAATAATAACAATACTGAGATCAAATCGGCTTATCGCAAGCTCATCCGTGAAAATCATCCCGATACCTTGATCGCCCAGGGCATGCCACCGGAATTTGTCGCCGTGGCCAATGAAAAAATGGCTGCGATTAACGCGGCTTATGACGTGATTGAGAAGGAGCGGGGCTTGCGTTAACGGCTTGTTTGAGGGCTATTGTGCAACTTCCCCATTCGGCGTTATTCTTATATTCATAATAAATAATCTTCATTTCAGATTTAAGGGAGTTGATCATGCCTGATGAAGCCATGCTGCCGGAAAAAGAAGAACCGCTTGATCCCGATGTGCAGCGGATTCGCAAGTCGACTTATTTCCGTTACGAGAAGCCGGATGTCACGTCGCCGAAGGGGACGGTGAAACTTGCGCAAACCGATATTCTGAAAACCGCCGTGCAAATTGTCCGTGACGGGGGCGGCAACAATCTTCACTCGCACGCGGTGACCGATACCTGCTGGATGGTTTTGAAGGGGCGCGCGCGGTTCTATGGTGAGGATAATGAAATTATCGGTGAGTTTGGTCCGTACGAAGGTTTAACGACCCCGAGGGGCATGGCGTATTGGTTCGAAAGTGCCATCGAAGGAGAGGATCTGGAATTGCTGCAAATGGCGGCAAAACTGCGCGGTGAAAAAGATATCCGCACCAATCACAATCCCCGCCCCGTGAAAATGAAAAAAGAACTTCAGCGGTTCAGCGCCAAAATCGACGAACCGCCGAAATAAAAGCTTCGACACATGAAACGGCGTCCTTCGCCAAATTTCGATGATCGGCCGGCCAGTGTGCCGGTCGATATGCTTGTGCTGCATTACACTGGTATGCAATCCGCAGAAGCAGCCCTTGAACGGTTATGTGATGCGAGCGCCAAAGTGAGCGCACATTATGTGATTGAACAAAACGGTGAATTAACCGGCCTGGTCGGTGAAGACAAGCGTGCCTGGCACGCTGGAGTTTCTTATTGGCGCGGCTATACCGATATCAACGCGCGCTCAATCGGCATTGAGCTCGTCAACCCGGGTCACGAATTCGGTTATGAATCGTTTTCCGAAAAACAAATTACAGCCTTAACCGAGCTGGCCCATGATATATTGTCGCGCCATCCGATCGAGCCGCGAAACGTTGTCGGCCATTCGGATGTCGCCCCGCAACGCAAAACCGATCCGGGCGAATTGTTTCCCTGGAAACGTCTGGCCGAGAACGGTATCGGTGTTTGGCCAGAAACGGTTTCGCCGGACAATCAAAAAGGCGATATTGCCGAATTGCTTGCGGGCTATGGTTACGAGACCGAAGATATGCCGGCCTCGATCACGGCGTTTCAGCGTCATTTCCGCCAAGACCGTATTGATGGTGAAGCGGATAACGAGACGAAAAGCTTGCTCCAGAGCCTCCTTGATCGGATGACTTGATGCCCAAAACCCTTGACGGTGAGTCCCGAAAGATTACTTATTATAAGTGCCAGATGGCCGGATGGCCGCCTTTCGAAGTTTCGGCTTTGGGGGGAGGAAAGTCCGGGCTCCATGGAAACACGGTGCCGGGTAACGCCCGGCGGGGGCGACCCTCGAGAAAGTGTCACAGAAAGCAAACCGCCCGGCGTGATGTGAAAGCCGGGTAAGGGTGAAAGGGTGCGGTAAGAGCGCACCGCGTCGCTGGTAACAGAGACGGCACGGTAAACCTCACCGGGAGCAAGACCAAATAGGGGTGACACGCGCTTTGCGCCGGTGCGTTTCCACACTGTCATCCGGGTCGGTCGCGCGAGGCGTCCGGTAACGGACGTCCCAGATGAATGGTCATCGCCCATTTATGGGTACAAAACCCGGCTTATAGGCCATCTGGCATTTATTTTTTTCTCCGCTACACTGTTTCAACGGTCTTTATCAATACTGGGGAGGTTTCATCATGACCGACAACTTGCCGCTGAAGCGTTTTCGCGTGATCGATATGACCCATGCCCGCGCCGGGCCGACCTGTGTGCGCTTACTGTCGGATTGGGGGGCGGATGTCATCATGGTTGAGCCGCCGTTGGAATCGGGCAAGAACCGAGTCGGTTCCACGGGTAAGCGGCACGGTTTTGATTTCCAAAACCTGCACCGCAACAAACGCGCCATCTCGATCAATCTCAAAACCGAAGAAGGCAAAGAAATTTTCTTTAAGCTCATTAAAGACGCCGACGTGTTGGTGGAAAACTTTCGCTCCGTCGTGAAGCACAAGCTCGGCATCGACTATGACACCGTGAAGAAGATCAACCCGCGGCTGGTTTACGCCAGCATTTCCGGTTTCGGACAAACTGGCCCTTATGCCGAACGCCATGGTGTCGACCAAATTGCCCAAGGCATGGGCGGTTTGATGTCGGTCACCGGCAATCCGGAAGATGGACCGATGCGAGTCGGCATTCCCATCACCGATCTTTGTTCGGGCATGTTTCTCGCCCACGCCGTTTTAATGGCGCTGTTGGACCGGGAAGTTACCGGCAAAGGTCAATGGGTGCACACGTCATTGCTGGAAACCATGATCAGCATGTTGGATTTGCAGGCCGCGCGTTATCTCATCAACGGCGAAGTGCCGAAAGCCAACGGCAACTATCACCCCACCGGCGTCCCTGTGGGGCGTTATAAAACCAAAGACGGCCATATCGTTATGTCCGCCAGCAGCACCCGGTTCCCGCGTCTTTGCAAAGCTATTGATCGTGAAGACCTGATTGATCATCCGGATTATACATCAGTCGATAAGCGTGCCGAGAATCGCGAGGCGTTAAATGCCATCATCGAGGAAGAGTTCTCGAACTTTACCAGCGCCGAAATCACCGACATGCTCATTGAAGCGGGCGTGCCGTGCGGCCCGGTGAATAATATCGAGCAGGTTTTTGCCGATCCGCAGGTTCAGCACCTTAAGATGGCCCGAACCCAGGAGCACCCTGAGCTTGGTTCGTTCAATGTCGTCGGCACGCCGATCAATTTTTCCAATGTTGACCGCCCCGTGACATGCTTCCGCCATACGCCGGAAGCGAGCGAGCATACGGACGATGTCTTGGCCGATCTCGGGTATGACGCCACAACGATTAGCAAGCTGCGAGAGAAAAACGTGATCTGAGAAAGTTAAAAATCCGACCCTGGTAAAGTAGGTAAACCCCAGTTTTTGCCGGGTTTTACCATTTTATACGGGTTTTCCCGAGGTGGGCTGCGGGAAACCACAGTTTAAGTGTTTCAAGGTCCCTTCTATAACGCCTGCCATGATAAGCAGAAATTCTATTGGTGAAACATGCCCGGCGAAAGCCGTCTCTCAGGGACCTGTCCGGCTTGGGACGTGCGTCGCGCGCTGGTTGTTACTCGGTTTCGGGTTTTTCAACGTCGCCCTCGGCATCATCGGCGTTTTCGTGCCGGGAATGCCGACGACGGTGTTTTTGATCATCGCCCTTTGGGCTTTTTCGAAAAGTTCCGAGCGGTTCCGGTATTGGCTCTGGAACCATAAGCGTTTCGGTCAGCCGCTGCGGGCTTGGCATGAGCATAAAGTCATCCCACCGAAGGCCAAGGCGATGGCCGTATCCATGATGGCGTTGAGTATTGTGATTATCACCATGGTCTTTGCCGGCAATTGGGTCGCGCCTTTGGCGATGACTGCCGTTATGACGCCAATCGCCGCCTATATTCTGACGCGCCGGGCTTATGTCCCGTCTCAAGCCGACGTTGTTCATTCATAAAGTGCACGCACAGGTAGAAAGATGACCCCACAAGAAATCGCCCTCGTTCAAGACAGTTTTAAGAAGGTCCTTCCGATTAAAGAAACGGCGGCCGAGTTGTTTTACAACAAGCTGTTCGAGATCGATCCTTCCCTAAAGAAACTGTTCAAGGGGGATATGAAAGAGCAGGGCCGCAAGCTGATGGCGATGATCGCGACGGCTGTAGGCGGATTGAATAAATTAGATGAAATCGTTCCCGCCGTGCAGGATTTAGGCCGGAGACATAAGGGTTATGGTGTTTCTGACAAAGATTATGATACTGTCGCGCAGGCCCTATTGTGGAC
>CALINB010000326.1 GCA_938045325.1 uncultured Rhodospirillales bacterium
ATGACGCTTACTATCAATCGCTGTCCGACTCGTTTCCCAATATCGAGTTGTTTCCGAATTTGTTAAGCGCGGAGAGCGCCGCAAACATGAACAACATCAACTCCATGTTTTCCGGCCTCGAACCGAATTACGTAGAGCATATTTCCGAACAATGGCGGGAATTCATGAAGCTTCATTGTTCGGAAACGTTTTACCGCCAGGTGGTTTCCCTGATCGGCGATCAAATTCGTATACGCCACCCGGACCTCGAAGATCGTCTCGATAAACCCCTCGAAGAACTCACCGTCGGATGGCGCAAAGAAAAAAATTCGGCCGATATCCAACTCGACTGCCAATTTGCGATGAATACGCCGGTGCAAATGCCGTCCCGGGTCCGCGGCGTACATGTCGATAATCCGAGAAAACTTTATAATGCGCTTCTCTATATGCGCCTCGACGAAGACGAGACGGTGGGCGGAAACCTGGGGCTCTACACGTTCAAAGACGAGCCTCAATATGACGGCGTTCAAGTGCCGGATGATGCCGTGGATCATGTCGACACCTTGCCCTACAAGGCCAACTCGGTCGTCTTGCTCATGAATTCGCCCGAGTCGCTTCACGGTGTAACAGTCCGCGAAGTCACGCCGTGTCCCCGGCGTTACATTAATTTTCTGGCCGAACTCAGCGAGCCGATCTTCAGTCTGGAGTCCCGACATATGCCCAAGCAGGAAAAGCAAGAACAGGCGCCCATCACAATCAGCGTGCCGACATCAAGCGCCAACGAGCAGCAGAGTCCGAGCCCTACCCCAAAACCGAAACGACAAGCCAGCAACGAGTCGCCCATGACCCCACTTCGAATTTTTATCGGCTATGACGACCGGCAAATCCCGGCTTCATCGGCATTAATACAAAGCATCATCAATACGTGCTCGAAACCGGTTGCGATCACGCCGCTAGTTTTGCCGGCACTGCCGACGGACCGGGCCGGACTGACGCCGTTTACCTACAGCCGCTTCTTAACGCCGTGGCTCTGTAATTTCGAAGGCTGGGCCTTATTTATGGACAACGACATGCTCGCCATCGGCGACCTCGCGGAATTATTTGACTATGCCGACGATCAATACGCCATCATGGTCAACAAATCGATCGAACCGTTCGAGTGGGCCAGCGTCATGCTTTTTAACTGTGCTCATCCGGCCAACAAAGTCATGACACCCGAGTTCCTTAGCGATCCGGACCAAAGCGGCGCGCCGCATTCATTTGAATGGCTCGGTCAGGATAAAGACGCATTGATCGGCGCGTTCACTTCCGAGTGGAACCATACCATCGGTTATGACCAACCGCGCAACGATGCCAAAATCGCTCACTATACGATGGGCATTCCCGCACATCCCGAGATCGACGGCTGCGAATATTCGGAAGAGTGGCACAAGGTCTTCGATCAAACGCTCTCGCTGTTGGACTGGCACGGCATGATGGGAAATTCCGTGCATGCCGCACAATTGCCTGATGGGCGAGTCCTTCCCAAGCTGCACCCGGACGTCAAAAAACAGGTCTAAAACCGTTAATTCATCATTTGCCTTGTGTTTTCGTGCTATGAAAACACGATGGCGGAACCGTTATTTCAAGTATCGGAACTAAAGCGGCTGCACTTAGGCCCCATCGATTTTTCCATCAGTGCGGGGGAAATCGTCTGCCTGAGTGGTCCATCTGGTTCCGGCAAAACGGTTCTTATGCGTGCGCTTGCGGACCTCGATCCCAATGAAGGCCGGGTTGAGCTCAAACAACAATCCCGCGACTTCATACCCGCCCCCCAATGGCGCCGGAAAGTTTGTTATCTGCCGGCAGAGTCCGGCTGGTGGGGTGACAGCGTTGGCGTTCACTTCGATGATCTCCATGAAGCCTTGCCACTGTTCGTTCGATTGCGCTTGCCCGACGATGTATGCGATTGGCCTGTTGCCCGCTTGTCGACCGGTGAGAAACAGCGCTTAGCACTGGCGCGTGTCTTGCTGCTGCACCCTAACCTTCTATTACTTGATGAGCCAACATCCGGGCTTGATGCTGAGGCCACAAAATCTGCTGAAGCGGAAATCAAGTCACTCGCCGATATCGGCAGCGCTGTTTTGTTCGTCAGCCATGATGCGGAGCAAGTGAAACGTTTTGCCGACCGGCGATTAAACCTGGAAAACGGCATTCTCCGCGAGGTAACGCCATGAACTTTATCTCGCTAACTTACACTGACCTTGCAATTGCCTCGCTGCTCGTCATCGGCAATGCGGTACTATCATTGATTTTAAGATTAAATCTCGAGAAACAATTTCTGATTGCCGCCGCACGCACCGTCATACAGCTCACCCTCGTAGGATTGGTTCTTAAAACACTCTTTGAACTGGTATCGCTTTGGCTCACCGCTTTCGTCGCCTTACTGATGATTTTATTCGCCGGCTATGAAGTTTTGGCGCGGCAAAAACAACGGTTTTCCGGATTTTGGACCTATGGTCTCGGGACCAGCAGCATGCTGGCTTCAGGAATGATCGTCACGATATTTGCCCTGACCACCCAGCTTAAACCCGATCCTTGGTTCGATCCGCGCTACGCCATCCCGTTATTGGGCATGATCCTCGGCAACACCATGACCGGCATCAGTCTCGGCCTCAACACGTTAATCGGAAATGCGGTTCGCGAGAAAGTCGCCATCGAAGCCAGCCTTGCGCTCGGCCACGACATTCATAAAGCATTCGGCGACATCGTTCGCGATGCGGTTCGAACCGGCCTGATCCCGATTATCAATGCCATGTCGGCAGCGGGCGTTGTTTCGCTGCCGGGCATGATGACCGGACAAATTCTCGGCGGTGTGCCGCCTGTTGAAGCGGTAAAGTATCAAATATTGATTATGTTTCTCATTGCCGGCGGTACGGCCATCGGCTTAATTAGCGCCGTTTATAGCGGCGCATGGCGCCTAACCGACAAACGGCACCGGCTGCGCCTCGACCGGTTAAACGCCGCACAAGAGCAATGATTTTCATGCCTCATTCAGATACACCAATCAAAGTCCCAAAAAAATTTCGCATCATCGCTCACCGCGGTGCTTCCGGATATGCCCCGGAAAATACGATGGCAGCCTTCCATCTAGCCGAAAAAATGGGCGCGACCGAGATCGAGTTCGATGTTCAGTTCTCAAGCGATCAAAAATTGATGATATGCCACGATCCGGAGCTCAGCCGATATGAGCATCCCGGGAAGCATGTATCCAGTCTTACGTGCAAGGAAATGCAAGAATTGGATATGGGCTCCTGGTTCGGTGATCCACAATATGCCGGCGAGAAAACACCCACACTTGATGAGGTATTCTCCACTTTTCGTGACCGGTTTATCTATCACGTCGAAATTAAAACGCCGGCACCCGGATTATCGGCGGCTATCCTGGATTGCATCGCCGAACACAACATCACGGACAGAACTTTCGTTACGTCGTTTCATTTTGACGCCCTGCAGGAGTGCATCGCTCTAGGGAACCGGGCAAACAACGTGGCATTCGGATGGCTGGTTCGGGAAAATGCGTTCAACATCGACAATATCAAACGGGCCGCGGATGCCGGGTTTTCTCAATTCTGCCCCCTCGCAAGTGAAGTTACGAAGGATCGCGTCACCGAGGCACACAAACATCTGTCGGAAGTTCGCGCCCATGGTGTTAAAAGCAAAACGGATATGATACGCGTTATCGAAACGGGCTGTGATGGCCTCACTATTAATTGGCCTGACTGGCTGTTACAGTAAACCCGATAAGCCCAATCAAATTATCCGCATGATGAAAGAAGTAGGATGACAAATTTGACCCCCTTTTTTTCGCATCGATTTTTATTTGTGCGTCATGGTGAAAGCGAAGCCAACAAGCAAAAAATCTTTGCCGGTTCGATGGAGTTTGACTTAACGGACAAGGGAATCGAGCAGGCAAAGGAAGCCGCCCGCAACTTGGAAGGTGAAAAAATCGGTTCTGTGTTTGCCAGCCCGATGAAACGCACCTGGAAAACAGCTGAAGTTATCGCCGACGCCCTTGGCGGGCTATCTATTGAGCCTATACCCGGGATCACCGAACGGTGTTACGGCGAATGGGAAGGCCAGTCCAATGTCGGCATGGACCGCTCCCTTTCACCGCCTGGCGGCGAAAGCCCCGCGGAATTCAACACACGGACCATTTCCGCGCTCGAACCCGTTACAGGCTCTCCCACAATATTACTGATCGCTCACTCGGGTACTTTTCGCGCTCTCCATGATCATTTACTCGGGGTTGCTGTTTACAACTCCGTTAAAAACGGAATTCCCATTGCCTTTTCACCGCCGATTGCCGACGGGGAACCGTGGACGTTCGAAAGCTTAGGGCCAACGGACGCCGAGCCTGAATAATTAAAAATTTGCTCATCCGGGATACTGGACCGCTGTGGATAACTTTACGGCGGTCAGACGAATTTGCTTACAAGCGAAAGAAAAACAACCAGAATTTTATCCCGGTTATCCACATGCTTAATCACGCTTGTCGCTGACTGGAGGGGTGGGCTAGCGTAGCGCGCTGGCGGGCGGGAAAGTCCCCGTTTTGTTTTGATGCGCCAAGCGGTTCATGACTCTCTCAGGGGAAGAGCGGCATGCGGAATGTAATAGTTGGCATCGTCATTGGCGTTGTCATCGGCGTCGTGTTCGGATCTACCGTGGTTGCGCCCAAGCTGACGAGCAATTCCCCGTCGGCCCGGCTCAAGCAGCTGCCGGTCAGTCAAAAACCCTCAAATAAAGTCGCCGCCGGCCCATTGGTGCCGTCAAAATCAACCGATCCAATTGTCCGGTGGAAAATGGCCAGCGCTTATGGCAGTTCACTGCCCCAGCTCGGCACCCTCGGCAAGCGCTTGGAAACAAAAATATTTCATGTTTCGAACGGCCGCATTCAAATCAAGTTTTACGAGCCCGGCACACTTGTACCGCCTCTAGAGATGTTCGATGCCGTCGCCGCCGGTGCCATTGATGCGGCTTTTTCGACCCCCAATTACTGGGAACAGCGCATTCCGGCACTTCAGTTGTTTTCCGCTGTTCCCTTCGGCCCGACCGCCGGCGAATTCCTGGCCTGGATCGAATTCGGCGGCGGCAATGAAATGTTTAAGAAAATTTATGCCAAACACGGCATCCATAGCCTTTATTGCGGCATCACCGCACCGTCGGGCTCCGGATGGTTTCGCAAACCAATTCACTCGGTTAAAGACTTTAAAGGCTTGAAAATGCGTTTCACGGGCCTTGGCGCGAAAGTTGTTCAGAAACTGGGCGTCGATACAAAAAAATTAAAAGAAGGCGATATCTTTTTAGCCCTTGAAAACGGATTGATTGATGGCGTGCAATACTCATCACCCTCAATCGATGCCAAACTTGGCTTTCACGAAATGGCCAAGCACTATTACCTTCCCGGCTGGCACCAACCAGCGACATTAATCGAGCTGATGATTAATGCCGATCGGTGGAATGCGTTGACCAAGACGGCGAAAGCGCAAATCGAATCCGTTTGTGGCGATAATGTGCGATACGGGCTTGCCGCCGGTGAAGCCCGGCAATTTACGGCCCTTAAAAATTTGCATGCGAAAGGCGTTAAAATTCACCGGTGGACACCGGAAATTATGGCGGCATTAAAAGGGGCGTGGAAAGAAGTCGTGACTGAAGAATCAGCAGCCAATAAACAGTTCAAAAAAATCTGGAAATCGCTCAACGATTTTCGCCAGGATTATGCTATCTGGCGCGAACTCGGTTATCAATAAGCACAAAGCAATCCGGGCAAAGTAAAATAGATTAATTAACTAACCGCGATTCAGACGGCAACTCGCCCATCTTCATCAGAAGATATTCGATGTCTTGACTCTCAAGCTCTAAATTATCGTCTTCATATTGCGACAAAATGCGCTCAATCACGCGGCGCTTATAGCGTCCTATATCATGATCGGCGCCGTCAAAATCGGTTTCCCGGCAAATAGCAACGGCGGCGCAAACCGCCGGAAAATAACTTTTCGGTAACCCAGCCTTTTCACAAATGGATTCGAGGCCAACAAGCCCGGATTCGTGTATCAGCAGCCGTGCATTCTGGATCGGCAGGTCAATCAATACGGCAATAGCCGTTTCAAAAAAACGTATATCGCCTAAGCACAACGCCCGTATCAGCACGGAATGGTTCAGCCGGTTATTTTTGTGCAGATGACGCACAAGTCGCTCAAGCTGGTCTTCGCTATAGCCGGACGAAAGCGAAATCGTCGCCCTTTCCCACGTTTGCAAAACAAGATCCGTTAAAACATCGGGGGGAATGTCTTTTTGCTTCTCAAGTTCGGTCTTGAGGTGATCCGCGACAACATTCATCAGTCGCTCAACGACGGTGATCGGCAGCAACGGACGCCCGACAAGGGCTTTTTGCACAGTTTCGCTATCGCCGAGATTTTCAATGACACGCGCTAAGGATTCCTCGGTGATCATGGCGCCGTCATTTGCAACCAAACGGGATACGACTTTTTCGCTATCGGTTTCGACCAGGGCATGGGAAACCTGTTCTGAAACGAGCTTGCGTCCGGCGATAGCTTCTTGCTTTTCTTCGCTTTGGGATTGAATGATTTCAATAAGATCTTCGTCGGTTAGCACGTCGGAATATTCCAATACCGGCAGCGAGACGGATTCAACATCATTTGCTAACGCAAGAGCGACATCATGGGGTAGCCCAGGGTTTTCTTTAAGATTGGTTGCCATTGCCTCGCGGACACGAACGGCGGCGTCTTTAAGCATCAAGCGGAAAATTCCCTGCGCCAAATCATGCTCGTGACTCGTTAAAATACCCTCATTGAAGGCATCGGAAATCTTGGTCACTGTTTCCACCCGATTATCCTCGGATGGATCGGACATCAGTTTTTCAAGATCTTTTTGGGTTAGCGATGCCGGTATCATTTTTCCCACTTTGTTTAGGCCTTTTATTTATCCGTCGTTGCTTCACCGCCACCGGCAATGCAATGGACAAATTATCGACGCAACGAACCCATATTCAAATCATTATAATTATTATTGCATCTATTTATTGTTATCTCAGACCCATCAAAGCACTGGCGTTTATGAAAATATACGCCAAAGTTATATATTGCTTAACAAGTGTGGACTGAACGCCTTCAGCCGACAATCTATACTTTAGTATAATACTATGAGTTGTGTAGTAATTCCGAATAATAATCTTCAGGTTGAAAACCAAGCAGAATCAAGGGGTTCCATATACCCCTTTGATTTAATTGAGAAACAGAATAATCGGATAAAAAAATCCACAAAATGACGAAACCCAAGATACGCCGGGGACGGGAAACGCACGTTAGCCTTGCCAGCCTGAACCGGCTGAACTAGACAGCAATCAGCCCTTAATTTCGACGCAGGAAACAATATGAACCTCAAAGATCACATTCGATCCGTCCCTGATTTTCCCAAGCCGGGGATTTTATTTTATGACATCTCGACATTACTCGCTCATGCCGACGCTTGGCAGGTTTTATCGGGTCGCATGGCGAAGTTGATCGGTTCGTATCAGCCGGACGTCCTTGCCGGCATTGAATCACGCGGTTTTTTGGTCGCAGCACCGTTAGCGTTAAAACTGGGTTTGGGTTTTGTAATGGTCCGCAAACAGGGAAAGTTGCCGGGCTCGACCGTCGCGCATACATACGATCTTGAATACGGCTCGGATACGATTGAAATCCAAGAAGATGCCGTTAACCCCGGCCAGCGAGTCGTCATCCTCGACGACCTGCTTGCAACCGGCGGAACCATGTCTGCCGCAGCGGACTTATTTCAAAAAGTCGGTGCGGATGTCGTCGCAGCGGCCTGTATTATTGAGCTGACGTTCCTTAAAGGACGCGAAAAACTCGATGTTCCTTTCGAATCCCTCATCGCGTACGACGAATAGAGATGCGTAGCCGTTAGGCGGCGAAAATCTTTTAAGACGACTGCATGAGCCGGGCGACCTTCTTCATAACGGTCGGCAAGGCAAACTCGGAAAACTCATCAGGACGGCACCAGGTACCGTTAAGGCCATGGTCTTTGCGAACCCTTGTCTTCATGACGATGAGTTCCAAATGAAAATGCGTAAACGTATGCTCGACGACACCCGGAATACGGACCCATTTTGATTTCAACGGCGCGTTTGACCGTGCCTCAGGCGCTGACCAGGATTTTTCCCGCCAATCACTGGACGGCACTTCCATCATGCCGCCAAGCAATCCTTTTTCTTCACGCCGGCGCAACAACACGGCGCCATCGCTTCGGGTGATCCAATAGGCGACACCGTGACGGACCGGCCGCTGTCGCTGCTTTTTTTTAACTGGGTATTTTTCTACAGCTTGGTCTTGATAAGCTCGGCAATCTTTCATCCACGGACAAAGCGCGCACACCGGATTACGCGGTGTGCAAACGGTAGCGCCAAGATCCATCAGGGCCTGAGCAAAATCACCGGCTCTTTTTTGCGGCATCAACGGCGCGGTTAATTCCTTAATCACCGATTTGGAGCCGGGCATCGGATCGCCGACGGCCATTAGGCGCGCCATCACGCGAATGATATTACCGTCGACAGGCGTCGTCTTGCGACCGAAGGCAATTGCCGAGACGGCGGCTGCGGTATACTCGCCGATCCCCGGCAAACGGCGCAGTTCTTCTTCGGTATCCGGAAATTGTCCGCCATACTCAGCAACCAGCACGCGGGCACAACGGTGCAGATTTCGCGCCCGAGCGTAATACCCGAGCCCCTGCCAGGCGTGCAAAACCTCGTCCAGGTCCGCCGCCGCCAGGGCATGGATATCCGGCCAACGCTCCAGGAACCGTTCAAAATATGATTTCACCGTCGCCACCGTGGTTTGTTGGAGCATAATTTCACTCAACCACACACGATACGGATCGGCGGCTTCGCCGGGCAACGCCCGCCAAGGTAATTCCCGGCGGTGACGGTCATACCAGGACAACAGCCGGCGCCTGAGGCGGCGCATATCTTGTTGCGGGACGTTTGTTGAAGCGGTATGGCGCATCACAATATTTTGTTCGATAGTTTTGTTGTCGACAGGACCGGCCAACCTTACCATATGAAGGACGGCACGATAGGGAATGAACAAACGGGATGGCTTACAGAGAAACAGATCGGAAGGGCGGCGGCTTTCGCGCCCTTGGCACGGCACTCAATAAGATGACCAAACCGATCTTCGGTAAGCGCGGGCTTGCCGATGGCGTCATCGCCATGGAATGGCCGCAAATCGTCGGCGAGTCGCTGGCGAAAGTCACAATGCCCGAACGAATCAGTTATCCGAAACGTGACCGGCGCGACGGCACGTTATATTTGAAAGTCGCCGGCGGCAGCTTTGCGACAGAACTCATTCATTTCGAACCTCAGTTAATCGAGCGGATTAACCGCTACTTCGGTTATCAGGCCGTCAGCCGGGTTCAAATCAATCAAGGGCCGATTTCCCGGCCGCCAGAAAATCAGGCGCCGAAAAACATCTCAGCCGAGACCGGCCGTAAATTGCCGGAAACAACAGAGCTTGGCGGCAATTTGTCGTCTGTCAGCGATCCCGAACTGCTCGAGGCCCTTAAATCCCTCGGCGAGGCGGTTCACCGACGGAGTGCGGACCGCCATAAATCGGTCACAAAAACATGATGTGATCCGAAATGGATCCCAATGACCGTGGAAAAGTTCTGAATTTTGATGAAATTTCAAAGCTTTATCAGGAGTTAATTGGGCGCTTGCCGGGTGTTTCCGGCGCCAGTATAGTCACCAACATCTAGTGTTTTGGAGGTTATTTTGCCCCGTTACCTACTAAGTCTTGTGGTCGTTGTGACCCTAATCCTAACGCTGAATTCGCCCGTTTCGGCCTTGCCGAGCCTCGATGAGGCCATGAAAGACCGCGCCATGGGTAGCGAGTCCGCACCGGTTACCATCACCGAATATTCCTCCTTAACCTGCCCCCATTGTATGGCCTTTCACCGCGATACCCTGCCGGAACTGAAAAAGAATTATATCGATACGGGCAAGGTCCGGTTGATCTTCCGGGACTTTCCCTTGGGCGGGCTGGCCATGGCTGCCGCCATGATGGCGCGATGCGCCAAACCGGACCGTTATTTCGGCGTCATTGAAATTTTGTTCCGTGGCCAGGCCGAATGGGCCGGCAGCGAGAACCCCATGGCCGCGCTCACGCGGATCGGACGACTTGCGGGGCTTTCCGATAAAGACGTTCAAGCCTGCATGCAAAACCGCAACCTTTGGGAAGCCATTCAAAAGCGTGCCCAAAACGCGGGCAAGAAACACAAAATTGAATCGACACCTTCGTTCGTTATTGGCGACCGTACGATTTCGGGCGCCTTGCCGTTTTCGGAGTTTAAAAAAATTATCGATTCGGAATTGAAAAAGAAGAAGTAGGACTGGGACTTGCTTCGATTTAACAAACTCAAACTTACTGGCTTTAAGTCGTTTGTCGATCACACTGAGCTTGTGATCGAAAACGGTCTGACCGGCGTAGTCGGGCCGAACGGCTGCGGTAAGTCCAACCTCGTCGAAGCTCTCCGTTGGGTCATGGGCGAAACCTCGGCCAAGCAGATGCGCGGCAAGGGTATGGAAGACGTGATTTTCAGCGGCACCAGCGACCGTCCGTCACGCAATATTGCCGAAGTGGTTTTATCGCTCGACAATTCCGAGCGCACCGCGCCGGCACAATTCAACGGCGAAGAAGACCTCGAAGTCAGCCGTAAAATCGAACGCGATTGCGGGTCGAGCTATCGCGTTAACGGCAAGGACGTACGTGCCCGCGATGTTCAGTTGCTGTTTGCCGACTCGGCAACCGGTGCGCGCTCCACAGCACTTGTCAGCCAAGGGCGCATTGGTGCGATTATTTCAGCAAAGCCCACCGACCGGCGCATGCTGCTCGAAGAAGCCGCGGGCATCACTGGACTGCATTCACGCCGACACGAAGCGGAACTCCGATTACGCGCGGCGGAAACCAATCTCGAACGGCTCGACGACATTCTCGGCACGCTCGATGTGCAAATGCAAAGCCTGAAAAAACAAGCGCGGCAAGCCAATCGCTACCGCAACATCAGCGGACATATCCGTAAAGCCGAAGCGATGCTGCTGCATTTGCGCATGTTAAATGCGAATGCGGAACTCGCGACGAATGAAGAAAAACTGCGCGCCGCGGAAGCCGAAGTCGCTTCTTTGACCGCAAATGCCGGGGCCGCATCCACACAACAGGCTAACCGCGCCGGCAAACTGCCCGAGCACCGCGAAGCCGAAGCCAAGGCCGCCGCCGAACTGCAGCGTCTGAATCTCGCGCGCGAACAACTCGAGAAAGAACAAAACCGCATCGCCGAAGATAAAGCCGCCGCCGAAGCCCGGCACGAACAAACGATTGCCGACATGGGCCGCGAACGAACCCTGATTGCCGATGCCGAAGCCGCGATCCGCATGCTGGATGAAGAGCGCGCCCGGATCGAACATTCGCAGCAATCCGAAGCTGACTCGCACGAAGAAGCCGGCGCATTGCTGGCCGAAGCCCGCGAAGCCGTCAGCACGCTTGAAAGCGCGTTGAGCGAACTCACCTCACGCCTGGCAACCCGTGAAGCGCGCCGCGACAGCCTGCAGCAATCCTTGAACGCGCTGAACGCGCGCCGCGAACGCTTGTTGGAACGCCAAGCCGAACTCATTGAAGTTCACAGTGCGGCCGAGCGGGATTCCAATCAGGCCGAAGCGTTGCATGCCGGCGAACAACGCGCCGAAGCGACCCGCGCCGAGTTGGATCAAGCCCGCGAACGCATTAAAAACGCCGCACGCGATGTTAAGGCTGCCCAAGACGCCGTCACGGCGGCGACCAACGCCGCACACCAAGCCCAACAACGGGTCGCGCGATTGGAAGCGGAAGAAAAAACCCTCGCCGATATGGTCGAGGAAGCCTCCGCCGATCTCTTTCCGCCGTTGATCGACGCGGTGCAGGTCGACCCCGGTTATGAAGCAGCTCTTGGCGTCGCCTTGGGCGATGATCTTTCCGCCCCTGCCGACGAGCCGGCACCCATCCATTGGCGCACTCTCCTGCCGATGACGGATACACCGGCCCTGCCATTCGGCGCCGAACCGCTCAGCCGTTATGTACGCGCGCCTTCTGCATTGTCACGACGCCTGTCACAAATCGGCGTGGTCGCGGACACCGAAACCGGCGCCCGGCTCGCCAACGATCTCAAACCCGGCCAACGGTTGGTCAGCCGCGACGGCGCCTTGTGGCGTTGGGACGGCTACACGGTTTCCATTGATGCCACTACAGCCGCCGCGACCCGGCTCGAAAAACGCAACCGCCTAAAAGACCTGCGCAGCGAACTCATCGGCGTGCGCAACACCGCGCGTGAGACCGAAACCCGTCTGAACGATGCGAGGAACCGCGCCGGTCAAGCCTCGCAAGCCGAGCGCGACGCACGCGAAACCGCTGAACGCGCCGAAGCCACCTGGAACGAAGCACGTGAAAATCTTTCCTGGTTGCGTGAGCAAATTGCAGAGCAATCATCGAAGCTGACTTCGCTCACCGAATCCAAAAACGCGGTCGCCGCCGATCTTGCCGAGATCGAAAGCCAGCGCCAAGCCGCCCAGCAGGAACTCGCGACGCTCAACAACATCGATGCCTTGCGCGAACAGGTACAGGAGCGCCAATCGGAGCTGAACGAAAAACGCACCGTACTCCTCAACCGGCAAAGCACGTTTGAAAACCTTGAGCGCACCGCCACCGAACGGCGCGAGCGTTTGGAAGCGATCCAAACCGAATCCTACAACTGGAGCGAACGCAAAACCGCGGCCGCAAACCGGCTCGAAGAACTCAGCGAGCGCCGGCAAAGCCTGACGGAAGAAATCCAGCGCCTCGAAAACGCGCCGGCTGAATTAAACGCCAAGCATGCCGAGTTGATGGGGCAAGTCGAAACCGCCGAGCTGGCCCGCAAGGTCGCCGCCGACGCCCTGGCGGAAGCCGAAAATCACCTGCGTGAAGCCGATCAGGAACTGCGCGAAGCTGAAATCAAACTCGCACAGGCCCGTGAAGGCCGGGTGCGCGTCGAAGGCTTCGTCGATCAAGCCAAACTCGCCGTCGACAACCTGATCGAACGTATCCGCGAGCGCATCGAAGCGGCCCCCGAAGATTTGCTCGAAATCGCCGAACATAACATAGAGAAAGAACTGCCCGACCTCGAAGCGACCGAGCGGCGGCTGGAACGGCTCTTGCGTGAACGCGACACCATGGGGCCGGTCAACCTGCGCGCCGAACAGGAAACCCGCGAGCTCGAAGAGCAAATCGAAACCCTCGGCTCGGAACGGCTTGAACTGCTCGAAGCCATCGATAAGCTGCGCCAGGGCATCAATCAATTGAACCGCGAAGGCCGCGAACGGCTTCTTGCCTCGTTCAAGGAAGTCGATGCGCACTTCCAGGAATTGTTCGTGCACATGTTCGGCGGCGGCCGGGCGCATTTGGAACTGACGGACTCCGACGATCCCTTGGAAGCGGGCCTCGAGATTATGGCAAGCCCGCCGGGTAAGAAGATGCAGGTGCTCTCGTTGCTTTCAGGCGGCGAACAAGCCCTCACCGCCTTATCACTGCTGTTCGCCGTGTTCATGACCAATCCGGCACCGATTTGTGTGCTCGATGAGGTCGACGCACCGTTGGATGACGCCAACGTGGACCGCTTCTGCTCTCTACTCGACAACATGGCCGAGTCGGGACGCACCAAGTTCCTTGTCATCACTCACCACCGTATGACCATGGCCCGCATGAACCGTCTCTTCGGTGTCACCATGGCCGAGAAAGGCGTGTCGCAATTGGTCTCGGTCGACATGCAGCAAGCCGAACGCCTGCGCGAGCAGATCAGCGCGGCTTAGCTCCTCACAGCCCTCCCCACCGACTCCTCCATCAATTCTCTCAACGGGCCTAAATAAGCCCCTGTGGACCCTTTATTTCCCTTTTATTTCCATGTGGTTACGGCATACCTGCCCGGCCTTGACAGCACCCGAGGCCGCCAGTACTTTCGCGCCGCAGCCCAAGAAGTCTGGGGCCTCCCCGCCTTTTGGGCCGTGACAGACCGGCGCGGCGCTGTCAGGATTTATGGATGAATGATCGCAAACCGCCGGAACCAACAGACGACTTCGACGCCCGCCTTTCACGGGCCCGGCAATCGGAACAGAAGCGATATGGCAAAACCGGCGATTCATCTAATCAACAGCAATCTGGAATCGGCCAAGCGATGCGCATGGGCGTCGAAATGGTTTCCGCTATCGCCGTCGGCACGGCCATCGGTTGGCTGCTCGACAACTGGCTCGACACCAGTCCTTGGCTCAAAATCGTTTTTATTCTCTTGGGAGCGGTCGCCGGTATGTTAAATGTCTACCGTCTCGCCAGCGGCTATGGCTATGCCGCCGGCTATCAGAAATCGGATCAAGAAGAAGATAAAGGGAAGAACTAGACCGTGGCCGACGCACACAGCCCCATCACCCAGTTTGTCATCAAACCGCTGATCCCGCTCAAGGTGGGCGGCTGGGATATTTCCTTCACCAATTCGGCTGCGTTCATGACGATCTCCATCGTCGCCATCACGCTGCTGATGGTGCTCAGCATGCGCGGACACGCCTTAGTGCCGAACCGCTTCCAGTCGATCGCGGAAATGAGCTACATGTTCATCGCGAACCTGGTACGCGATACGGTCGGGCCCGAAGGCCGCCCGTATTTCCCGTTTGTCTTTTCGCTCTTTATGTTCATCCTGTTCGGCAACCTGCTCGGGATGATCCCATACAGCTTTACCTTCACCAGCCACATCATCGTGACGTTCGCCTTCGCCGGATTTATTTTCATCGGCGTCACCCTGATCGGCATTTTCAAACACAAGCTTCACTTCCTCAGCTTTTTCCTGCCGCCGGGCGTGCCGGTCTGGATGGCACCGCTGCTCATCCCGATCGAGATCATCTCGTATCTCTCGCGTCCCGTGAGCCTGTCGGTCCGCCTGTTCGCCAACATGATGGCCGGGCACTTATTGCTGAAAGTGTTCGCCGGCTTCGTCATTCCACTCGGCCTGTTGGGCATTATGCCCCTCGCGTTTTTGGTGGCGCTGACCGGGCTTGAAATCGTGATCGCCTTCCTGCAGGCGTTTATCTTCACCATCCTGACGTGCCTTTACATCAGCGATGCCATCCACCTGCATTAATTTGAACCATCAACGAATAAACTTTGACGCTTTTAACAAGATTAAGAAAGGGGACTAAAAAATGGAATTAGCAGCCGCTAAATTACTCGGAGCCGGATTGGCCGTGATCGGTGTTGCCGGTGCGGGCGTCGGTATCGGTGTCGTATTTGCCGCCTTCGTTCTCGCCGTCGGACGCAACCCGGCCGCACGGAACGACGTCCAAGCCTGGACGTTCGTCGGCTTCGCGCTTTCCGAAGCGACCGCCATTTTCGCGCTGGCCATCGCGCTCATTATCCTGTTCGGCTAACCCCGGTTAGACCGCAACCTGACAAGAGAGCGCCATGCCTCAACTCGACGCATCGACCTTTTTGCCTCAGCTATTTTGGCTCCTCGTCACCTTCGGCATTCTGTTCCTGGTGATGTGGCGGGTCGCCCTGCCACGCGTCGCCGACGTGCTGGAAGCCCGCCAGGAGCGCATGAGCGATAATCTGGAAAGGGCCGAGGAGTTCAAAAAAGAAGCCGACACGGTGCTGGAGGCCTACGAGGCGGCTATCGCCGAAGCGCGCGATAAAGCCCAAGCGGTCATCGCCGGGGTACGCGCGGAACTGGCCGAAGAAGCCGCCAACCGCCAGGCGGCCTTGGGCGAAACCTTGGCCGAACAAATTGAACAAGGCGAAGCGCGCATCGAGCAAGCCAAAAACCAGGCCATCGGCGAACTGCAAGGCATGTCAGCGGAACTCACCGCGGCCGCCATGGAACGCCTGACCGGCGAGAAACCCAATGAGGCCAACGTGACTGCGGCGGTCGATGCGGCGCTTAAAAGCCGGATCGGCCCAACGGGATAGGACAAAGCATCGATGTTTCAAGATCCGACATTCTGGGTTCTCGTCTCCTTCGTGATTTTCATTGCCCTGATCGGCAAGAAGATCTGGACGATGATCACGGACGCGCTGGATGCCCGCGCTGACAGCATCAAGGCCGAGCTCGACGAAGCCGAAAAGCTGCGCGAAGAAGCCCAAGACCTGCTCGCAAAATACCAACGCCTGCAGCGTGACGCAGCCCGCGAAGCCGAAGACATCATCGAGCGGGCCCGCACCGAAGCCGAAAACTACGCCGCGACGGCTAAGGAAAATCTCGATAAGGCGCTTGCCCGGCGCGAAAAGCTCGCGGTCGACCGGATCGCTCATGCGGAAAAAGCCGCCACCGACGATGTCCGGCGTATCGCCGCCGAAGTCGCCGTCGAAGCAGCACGGAAATTGCTATCCGAAGAGATGAAGGGTGAACGCGCCGATAAACTCATCGACGGCGCCATCCAAGACCTGCCCAGCAAGTTGCATTAAGCCGCTTATTCCAAACCCTCATTAATCGCGACCGCGACGACGCCGTAGATCGGCGCCGTTTCCAAATCCACGTGCGCTTGCGGCACGTCTTTGAAGGGATACGTCACGCCGACGTGATGACTGAGTTTGCCCGCTTCCATGTGTTCGGTGATTTCCTTGAAGGCTAAATCCAGCGCTTCGGTCGGCATGCGAAAGACCGTCACCATACGATAGACGATGTTCATGAACTTATTGGGATAGAACTTAAACACACTCTCATGCACACCGGGCGAGCCATAGGTCGAGACCGTGCCGTTGCATTTAATCAAGTCCCGGTGCAAATCGATGTTGGTGCCGAAATCCACCTCGATAATACGGTCGACGCCTTCTCCACCGGTCAGGGCCTTCACTTCTTTCGGCAGATCGTCGGTTTTGTAATTCAGCACATGATCGCAGCCCAAGGCGGCAACATCTTTGGCCTTATCCGCCGAGCCGACACAGCCGATCACGGTGGCACCCGAAAGTTTGGCGAGCTGCACGGCGTATTTGCCGACCCGGCCCGACGCGCCGCTCACATAAACCGTCTCACCTGTTACCGGGCCGTCGGGAAATAACGATACATGCGCGGTGACCGCCGGTACGCCCAGGCACGCGCCTTCGGCGAGAGACGTGTTATCCGGCAGCTTGATCGCCTTTCTGGAGGCGAGCACGCAATATTCGGCGCAGGTGCCGTAGGATTTATCCGGGCTGTCCGCCTGCGGGCCGAACAGCCAAACCCGTTCACCGACGCGCGACGGATCGACACCCTCGCCGACGGCATCGATCACGCCGGAGCCGTCGTTATGGGGAGTGACCCGGTCAAAACGCCCGATATCGCGCCCGACCGACGGGCCGACAGAGTTCCGGCGCTTGCAATCCGTCGGGTTGATCGCCGAATACGCGACCCTCACCCGCACCTCGCCCGGACCCGCTTCCGGATCGGGTAATTCGCCAAATTGCAGGACTTCTTTCGCCGGTCCCGGCTTTTCAAACCACCATGCGCGCATCAAAATCTCCCCTAATGTCCTCAAATTTTGCCGTTGTCCGATAATACAGTAGGCTAATGCCGCGTTACACGTTTTATCCATCTTATCCAACGGCAATTGGAGGGGGACATGGCTGAACCATCATCGGAAAGCACGGCACAAATGACATGGCAACAAGTATTGCGCGTTTGGTGGCTGCTCGCCTGGCGCGGGCTTGCCGGATTGATCGTCATCGGCGGTACGGTTGGATATGTCGTCGGCCTGGCGCTGAACAGCATCGGCGCATCGCAAGACACCGTGAAGGTGATCAGCACACTGATCGGCCTCAGTATTTACCTATTATGGGGCCTTGTCATCGTGCGCATGGCGGTCAATAAAACCTACCGAGATTTTAAGTTGACCTTTACGCCTCATTAAGAAATACCGACGGAATAACTCGGAGAAAGAAAACAAAATGAAAGCCAGTGTGAAATGGGTCCAAGACCGGATGTTCCTGGGTGAATCCGGCAGCGGCCACACCATCGTCATGGACGGCGCACCGGACGCCGGCGGGCGCAACATGGGCGTGCGCCCCATGGAAACGATACTGATTGGTATGGGCGGCTGCACCGCATTCGATGTTGTGCATATTCTCGAAAAGTCCCGCGAAGCCGTCGAGGATTGCGTCGCCGATATCACGGCGGAACGGGCGGAAGAAGACCCCAAAGTCTTCACCAAAATCCATGTGAAATTCACGGTGACGGGGAAGAACCTCAATCCGGACAAGGTCGAGCGCGCCGTTCACCTCACGGCCGAGAAATACTGTTCAGCCTCAATCATGTTGGCAAAAACCGCGGAAATCACCCACGAAGTCGTGATTAAGAATTCAAATTCCTAGAACAAAAAATCGAGAACGTATCCATCGGTTTATTATCCAATCGGGCAAGCTTCTTATCCCTTTGGGGAATCGCCAATCAACTCTTCGGTATACATAACCGTTTGGATAATAGGGCAAAATTTTACCTTTGATTATGATACCGGCACAGTGTTTCTCATGGAGCAAAAGAATGCCTGTATCACAAAATAAGCCTAGGGTTTCTTCAAGTTACGAATTCAAAACCAAGACGATGGCCCCGATCAATCACGGCAAAAGCCGCCTGCGTGTGATCTGCTCCCGCCATCATGAACCGTCGCCTGTGAAAAATCTGGACATGCTCCACGATGCTACCCGTGAAGATACTTCCCGGGAGAACGGCATGATACAATCCATGGCCGGACCCAAGATTGCTTTTAATTAACCCGGCATCTCTAGCCAGCGTTATCCTTGAGCGCTTTTCCTCCCGCAAAGACCCGGCTTAGAAACACTCCGCTTAAGAATCCTCTTGGCGGGGTTTTTCTTTGACCGAGCACACAAATCGGCCACAATTCATTTCATCGTGAACCATTTTTGAGGAAATGATCCTTATGACCGATGATACTACATTATCCCCTTGGTTATTTAACCTTCACGACGATGCTCAAGGCCTGAAGCGGGAACTGACGAAAGGTGTAAACACCCGAATTTTTGTCGGCGATAACGTGATGTTGTCGGTCGTGCGTATCGACCCACATACCGAAGGTACACTCCATAGCCATCCGGAAGAACAATGGGGCGTAATATTAGAAGGCGAATGCATCCGCATACAAGACGGTCAGGAAATCCCGGCCAAGGCCGGTGATTTTTGGTGTACGCGCGGCGGCGTTGAGCACAGCGTGCGTACCGGGGATAAAGAATGCGTTGTCCTCGATATATTTAGCCCACCACGGGAAGAGTACAAAAAGGCCGGCTCCGGATACGGCGAATAATTTAAACAATTTCCTGTGACAACCATCACCGCGTTAATACTGGATTATTGATATTCTATTATTAGTTATAAATCTGCTGTTTGACGCAAAATCATGGTGATCAGGTTGGCAAAAACTGGCTTAATTTTTTGCGGTATCATTTATACTCTTTGGCGCGCTGACTGTCTCGACATCAGTGGCCAAACGGCCTATCGCTATTCAATCCAAAGCGGTCATGGCACCGGTAAAATTGCCGAACGGAAAAATTAGGCAAGCCGAGGTCACAATATTCACGGTCGTACCTGACGCGAAATTCATTGAAGCCGCGTGCGCCTACCGCTCGTCCGTTCGCGATGCTGCGTCTTATGTACTGAAATCTCAGCCGATGACACTGGAAAGCTGGGGCAACCTCGAACGGGGCAGCCAAGATGCCCGGCTATCAGTCGCTATTAAACAGTACCTAAATCGGCCCTGGATTGTACGCGTTCATGCCGTTGCCGGCCCGCGCGCACGGCCGAAATACACGGTATGGTACGATAAGGTCAGGGTTCTGAGTTGTGCTGATTGGGAACGTTGGAAAAATCGCAAACCGCCGCCGCCGCCGCCACTCTTCAGCGAGCCGATCTTTCAGCAATTCCGGAAAAAATAAATTCTAATAAATTCTATTAAATTCTGGGGCTATGCGTTTGCCGCGGATCGATTCTTCGCATCTTTGATTTGTGCAATGAACTTTTCTTCGTCCTCGCCACTCACATCGAGGGCGACAGCAAGGCCATTACCCAAAATCCTTTTCACGTTACCGGTTACGGCACCAATATTTTCAATCGCAACTGTAATGCTGTCACCCATTTTAAACGTGTGATTGTTTTGATCTTCCGGGGACACAAAACCGACTGAGATACCGTTTGCCGAGACATCGTGAATATAGCCGCCGTATTCTTGCTCCCCAGTCAACAGGACCATTCGATTAAAATCGATCCGTTCGTGCTCGCGCCCATGGTTTAGATCTTGCATAACTGACTCTCTCAATTGAAACGATACGGCATTTTACGGTTTTAACCGATCATTTCCAGCCATTCTTCTTCGCTCAATGTCGCAATGCCGAGTTCGTCAGCTTTCTTCGCTTTAGAGCCTGCGCCGGGACCAGCAACGACATAATCAGTTTTCTTTGACACAGAACCGGCAACTTTTGCACCAAGAGACTCAGCCCGCGCTTTGGCTTCACCGCGTGTCATCGTCTCTAACGTTCCCGTAAACACGACCGTCTTCCCGGCGACAGGTGAATCGGAAGCTGGTGCTTCAAAATCTTCCACGGTCAACAAATCTGCCAGATCATCAAGCACCGTTTGATTGTGTTCTTCGGCAAAAAAACCGAGCAAATCGTCAGCCATCGATTCACCAATGCCTTCGATATTGATGAGGTCGGCATAAGCTTCCGATTCGCGGTCTTGCGC
>CALINB010000327.1 GCA_938045325.1 uncultured Rhodospirillales bacterium
AAATAAAAATAAATTTTCTTTTCAACAAATCGAAAAAACAAAAAATTCTTTAAGAAAATTCTTTTTGAGAATTTCACGCAAGGATATGAAATTAGTCAAGAAATTCGAGTGCAAAAGTATGCGAGTAAAGTTTGAGGCATATAAAGCTTTTACCTTGGGCGCGCGACGAACCGACGCACTTGCTAGAAAAATTTCAAGACGAAATTGCTGGAAGTAACTATGATGTGCCTATGACGAATAGGTGCTTCCATGATCAGCCTCGATAAACTGGCCGAACAGGTGCCCGACGGCGCGCTCCTGGTGCTGCCGCCGGATTACAGCTACGTGCCCATGGCCGCCGTGCGGGCCTTGGTACGCCGCGGCGTGAAGGACCTGCATTTGTTGTTTGCCCCACTCGGCGGCATGGCGGCGGATGTTCTTATCGGTGCCGGGTGCGTGAAAATCATCGAAGCCGCGGCCGTCACCTTGGGCGAGGCGGGCTTGGCCCCCCGGTTCAGCGAAGCCGTTGAGGCCGGTTTGATCACGATCAAGGATTCGACCTGTCCGGCCATTCACACCGCCTTGCAGGCGGCCGAAAAGGGCGTGCCGTTCATGCCTTTACGCGGGCTGATCGGCAGCGATGTCCTCAACAACCGCGATGATTGGAAAGTGGAGGAGGATCCGTTCGAGGGCGGCCCGATTGTTTTGCTGCCCGCGATCAGGCCTGATGTCGCGATGTTTCACGCGCCGCTCGCCGATGAACACGGCAATGTTTGGCTCGGCAAAAGGCGTGAACTCATCACGATGGCGCACGCCGCCAAGCGCACGTTCGTCACGGTCGAAAAAGTGCAGAGCGGAAACTTTCTTGATGATGACATGATGGCGGCGGGCACATTGACCTCCATGTACGTCGACGGCATCGCCGAAGCGAAAGGCGGGTGCTGGCCGCTCGATCTGCCCGGCCACTACGACGCGGACATGGATGCGGTGCGCGATTACGCGAAACGCGCCAAAACCCAAGAGGGTTTCAACGAATGGCTACAGGCAAATGTATTCGCCGAACAGCACCAAGCGGCACAATAGGGCGGTGAATTAGGGCGGTATCATGAGCGATTACAATCCGGAAGAACTGTTAATCAGCACCATCGCAAACTTGTTGGCGGACTCGCGCCACATCGCCGTCGGCATGGCGTCGCCCATTCCTGGTTCGGCGGCGTTACTGGTGCGTGAAGAAACCAAAGCGACCGATCATCCGTTGCGGGTTTCCATGATCGGCGGCGATGCGAACAATCCGTTCACCGACGGCGGCAGAGAGTTATTTGACTGTTCGGGGCAAGGCCGCATCGATACGTTTTTCTTAGGGGGTGTGCAGATCGACGGCGAGGCCAACCTCAATCTTGTCGGCACCGGCGATTATCCCGCGCTTGATCGCCGCTTTCCCGGCTCGTTCGGTTCCGCGTATATGTATTTCGTCATCCCGAAGGTGATTTTGTTTCGCCCGGAACATTCCCGCCGCGTGTTCGTGCCGAAAGTCGACTTTATCAGCGCGCCCGGCACGTCCGAGCAGGGTGTGCATCGCCCCGGTGGGCCGTATGCGTTGGTCACCGAGTTATGCGTCATGCTGTTCGATAAAAACAAAAAACGCTTTCGCCTCGCTTCCGTCAGCCCCGGCCACACCCTGGAAGAAGTGCGCGACAACACCGGCTTCGATTTTGATGTTCCTGAAAACGTACCGACGACACCGGAACCGGACCCCGCGCGTCTCGAGCTGCTGCGCAATTCCATCGCGCCCGAAATTGCTAAAACCTATCCGGATTTCTCCAAGCGCGTGTTCGGCTTAGCGGCTTAAGCGCTTTTTTTCAGTTTTGTTTTTTTCGCCGCTTTCTTCGCCGGTTTTTTAGTTGTGCTTTTTAAGCGCGGGGCGAGGTGTTCGCCGGTGAAGCTCTTTTTGCTCGTGGCGATTTTCTCCGGCGTGCCTTGAGCGACGATCTTGCCGCCCTTGTCGCCGCCTTCGGGGCCGAGGTCGATGATCCAGTCGGCGGTCTTGATCACTTCCATGTTGTGCTCGATGACGACGACCGTATTCCCGGTCTGAACGAGTTCGTGCAGCACTTCGAGAAGTTTTTTGACATCTTCGAAATGCAAACCGGTGGTTGGCTCATCGAGAATGTAAAGTGTTTTCCCAGTGGCGCGCCGCGACAGTTCCTTCGCCAGCTTCACCCGCTGCGCTTCACCGCCAGAAAGGGTGGTTGCTTGTTGGCCGATGTGAATGTAACTCAATCCAACACGCATCAACGTTTCCATCTTGGAACGGATCGCCGGCACGGCTTTGAAAAACTCAAGACCTTCCTCGACGGTCATGTCGAGCACGTCGGCGATGGATTTGTTGCGGAATTTGATATCGAGCGTTTCGCGGTTATAGCGCTTTCCGTGACAGACATCGCATTGCACGAACACATCGGGCAGGAAATGCATTTCGATCTTAATGACCCCGTCGCCCTGGCAGGCTTCGCAACGCCCGCCCTTGACGTTGAAGGAAAACCGGCCCGGCTTGTAGCCGCGCGCTTTCGCTTCGGGCAAGCCCGCGAACCAATCGCGAATAACGGTGAACGCACCCGTGTAGGTCGCCGGGTTGGAGCGCGGCGTACGCCCGATGGGGGACTGATCGATATCGACGACCTTATCGAGAAACTCAAGGCCGGTAATGTCCTCATGCGCGCCCGGATGCACCCGCGCGCTGTGCAGCCGCCGCGCGGCCGCCGGATATAGCGTTTCAACGATCAGCGATGATTTCCCCGAGCCGGACACGCCGGTCACCGCGACGAACGTGCCGAGCGGAATATCGACGTTGACGTTATTCAGGTTGTTTTCCGAAGCACCCTTGATGCTCAGATGCTGACCGCCTTTGGCGGTGCGGCGATTTGCCGGCACCTCGATTTGCCGGAATCCGGTCAGGTATTGCCCGGTCAGGCTTTCGCTCGCGGCCATGATCTGTTTCGGCGTGCCTTGGGCGACGACTTGGCCGCCGTGCACACCGGCCCCGGGGCCGATGTCGATGACATGATCGGCGGTGAGGATGGCGTCTTCGTCGTGTTCGACGACAATAACGGTGTTGCCGAGGTTCTTGAGCCGTTCCAGGGTCGTCAGCAGGCGAGCGTTGTCGCGCTGGTGCAGGCCGATGGAAGGCTCGTCAAGCACATAGAGCACGCCCGTGAGCCCGGAGCCGATCTGCGAGGCGAGGCGGATGCGTTGGCTTTCCCCGCCCGAGAGCGTTGCCGCGGCGCGGGATAATGTTAAATATTCGAGTCCGACGTTATTGAGGAAGCCGAGCCGCTCGTTGATTTCGCGTAGAATGCGTCGTGCGATTTCATTTTGTTTTTTAGTGAGTTTCTTTTCCAACCCCGCAAACCAATCGACGGCTTTTTCAATGGACAACGCCGTGATGTCGCCGGCGTGCTTACCGTCGATTTTGACCGCCAGCGCTTCAGGCTTTAAACGATGACCGCTGCATTCGTTGCACGTGTCGATAGTTTGATAGCGCTGCAGCTCCTCGATGATCCAGGTTGCGTCCGATTCACTCCAGCGCCGCTCCATGTTCGGCACGACGCCCTCGAAGGGCTTGTTGAGTTCATAGGCTTTGTTGCCGTTGTCGTATTGCATGGCGACGGTCTCATTACCCGAGCCCCAGAGGATCACGTCGCGTACTTTCGATTTCAATTTCCGAAACGGCGTGTCGAGGTCGAATTTGTAATGCCGCGCGAGGCTTTCCAGGGTTTGCATGTAATAGGGTGACGACGAGTTCGCCCAGGCGGCAATCGCACCTTCGCGTAACGTGAGCCGGTCGTTAGGGACGATCAACTCAGGATCAAAGAACATTTCGGTGCCGAGGCCGTCACACGCCGGACAGGCCCCGAACGGGCTGTTGAACGAAAACAGCCGCGGCTCAATCTCTTCAATGGTGAAACCGGAGACCGGGCAGGCGAACTTGGCCGAAAACGTCGTGCGCGTGCCTTCGTCCGCGTCTTCGGTGATTGCCAAACCGTCGGCAAGCGCGAGGGATGTCTCGAAACTATCGGCGAGGCGGCTTTCCAAGCCTTCACGCACGACCACCCGGTCGACGACGACTTCGATGTCGTGTTTGTATTTTTTATCGAGATTGGGCGCATCCTCGATCTCGAGCTGCTTGCCGTCGATTTTGACGCGCTGAAAGCCGCGTTTGCGCAAATCCGCGAGTTCTTTCTTAAACTCGCCTTTGCGCCCGCGCGCGATAGGAGCGAGGATCAAGAGCCGCGTGCCTTCCTTCATGGCAAGCACCCGGTCGACCATCTGACTGACGGTCTGGGCCTCGATCGGTAGGCCCGTTTCCGGCGAATAGGGTATCCCGACGCGCGCGAACAAGAGACGCATGTAGTCGTACACTTCGGTCACGGTGCCAACGGTCGAGCGGGGGTTGCGCGACGTGGTCTTCTGTTCGATGGAAATCGCCGGGGAAAGGCCCTCGATGAGGTCCACATCCGGCTTTTGCATCAGTTCGAGGAATTGCCGCGCATAGGCCGACAGGCTTTCGACATAGCGGCGCTGGCCCTCGGCATAGATCGTATCGAAGGCGAGGGACGATTTGCCCGAACCCGACAGCCCGGTGATGACGGTCAGGCTTTCGCGCGGAATCTCGACGTCGATATTCTGTAAATTGTGCTCGCGGGCGCCCCGGACGCTGATCTTTTCCATGGTGCTGTTCAACTTTTAAGCGGTCTAGAACCGGCCAGGAATAAAGCGGAAATGGCGCTCTGTAAAGGGACCGAAATCTGGGAGACATGACAAAGATCGGACCTCGCCCTTCGACAAGCTCAAGGTGAGGGAATAAGACGAAAGCGAGGGTAAAGGGTAAAAGCAAAGCCTCATCCTGAGCCTGACGAAGGATGAGGTTTCCCTTCTAGATATCACTCTGAGGTATGACCGATCTGTGGATAAGCCGGGAAAAAATCCGATTTCGGGGCGGCGGTGTTGGTTGTAATGTGGTTGTCTTACAACATCTTTGATAGATCGCAGCGAGAGATAGAGGAAAAACAATGGCTGGTAGTGTTAACAAAGTAATTTTAGTCGGTAATTTAGGCCGGGATCCGGAAGTCCGCATGTCCCAGGCCGGCAATAAAATCGTAAATTTCTCAGTCGCAACGTCCGAGCGTTGGCGGGATAAAAACTCGGGAGAGCAGCGAGAGAAAACCGAATGGCACCGTGTCGTGATTTTCGACGAGCGCCTCGCGGATGTCGCCGAGAAGTATTTACGCAAAGGTTCTAAGGTTTATTTGGAAGGCCAAATCCAAACCCGGGATTATGAAAAAGACGGCCAAAAACATTATGTCACCGAAGTCGTTCTGCAACGTTTCCGCAGCGTGCTGACCATGCTCGATAGCCGCGGCGGTGGTGGCGGCGGCGATGATTATGCACCGCCTTCGGAGCCGTCCGGTGGCAGTATGGGCGGTGGCGGGGGCGGCG
>CALINB010000328.1 GCA_938045325.1 uncultured Rhodospirillales bacterium
GAGGAGGGTGTTCTAGCAGCCAAACAGCCTCAGGTTTATCGCCCGTATGGATTGCCGCCACGCGATCTTCCATTATATCGACGGCCTCTGGATAGGCGACCGGATCGGGACTTTTCAGCCATTCCAGTCGATTTATGACATTAATTTGCTGAGTCATCGATCGGGTGCCTTGTGACGGTGCTTGATCGTGGCCTGGGGATTTGCTATCCCCCCACAACCATATATCAGCAACATGATGCGTTGCTGCAAGGAAAAAGGATTTTTGCGGTCGTGGCGGAACTGGTAGACGCGCAGCGTTGAGGTCGCTGTGGAGGAAACTCCGTGGAAGTTCGAGTCTTCTCGACCGCACCATTTTCAGAGGCCCGCCGTTTAACGCCGGGCCTCTTGCTTAGGGAAAATCCAATGTTCTTGCGTGTGGTCTGATGCGCAGCAAACCCACTGTAGAAGGTTGAGGATCATGGTTGATCCCGTGCTCAAAGAAGAATCCGAGACTCAAAACGCCGCCTTTGAGGAGGTCGTTTACGATCCCGTTACGGCGCTAGAGCATAGTATCCGCGAAGCGCTTGAAGCGGATTCGCCGCAACGCATTCGTGAGTTGCTGATTTCGGTTCATGCCGCTGACATCGCCGATCTGTTAGAGCGTTTTGCGCCAGATGACCGTTTGCGGGTTATCGACACGATCCGGCTCGATTTCGACCCGGATGTCTTAGCAGAGCTGGATGATGCCGTCCGTGAAGAAGTTATCGAGCACATTGGTGTCGAAGAAACCGCTGCTGTCGTTGCCGAAATGGATACCGACGACGCGGTTCAGGTTATTGAAGAACTTGATGAGCCAGAGCAGCAGGAATTGCTCGCGGAAATGTCCGACAGCGACCGGGTGCTTATCGAAGAGGCGTTAACGTATCCGGAAGACAGTGCTGGGCGCATGATGCAGCGCGAGCTTGTCGCGGTGCCGCCTTATTGGACGGTCGGACAAACAATTGATTATATGCGTGAGCACGCCGATCAAGATGAAAGTGATCTACCGGAAACTTTTTACGATATTTTTGTCGTTGATCCGGGGCATCGGCCTATCGGCACAATTCAACTGAGCAAATTATTGCGCACCAAGCGGCCGGTTATGGTTGCCGAAATCATGGCGGAGGATATGGAGCGTATTCCCGCATCAATGGATCAAGAAGATGTTGCCTTTATGTTCCGGCAACGAGATTTGGTTTCGGCACCGGTCATTGATGACGGTGAACGTTTGGTTGGCGCTATTACGATTGATGACGTGGTTGATGTTATCCACGAAGAACATGAAGAAGACATCATGCGTTTGGGTGGTGTTCGCGAAGACGACCTTTATGATGCCGCCATTGAAACGACCCGTAGCCGGTTCTCCTGGCTATTCGTCAATTTGATTACGGCTGTATTGGCATCCATCGTCATTAGTTTTTTTGAAGGGACCATCGATCAAATCGTGGCGCTCGCGGTATTGATGCCGATTGTCGCATCCATGGGCGGTAATGCCGGAACACAAGCCATGACCGTTGCCGTTCGGGCGTTGGCCATGAAAGAACTGACGCCGACGAATTCTTTGCGCCTGATCGGCAAGGAGATACTCGTTGGCTGGATTAATGGTGTTTTGTTTGCCATTTTGATTGGGTTTATCGCTTGGTATTGGTTTAACAACCCCTTATTAGGTGCTGTGATCGCGGTAGCGATGGTTGTGAATCTAGTCGTTGCTGCCGCAGCTGGAACGACGATACCGTTGTTATTAGAACGAGTCGGCGTTGATCCGGCGATCGCTTCGGCCGTATTTCTCACCACGGTTACCGATGTTGTCGGCTTTGCCGCATTTTTGGGTTTAGCCGCAATATTCTTGTTTTAAATCATATTTTACGCACCCATCGGCTTTGATGCCGCATTGGCCTTGCAATGTGGCGGCGCAGGCGCATTATATACAGACATCGATAAGGCTTCGATGCGGACTCAATTGGAGATAACGACGAATGCCTACGGCTTTAATTACGGGTGCAAATCGAGGGATCGGCCTTGAATTTTCCCATCAATATGCGGCGATGGGATGGCGTGTGATAGCAACCTGCCGTGACCCGGGCTCGGCGGCGGACCTTAAATCAATCTCCGGTGATGTTTCCGTCGAAGCCATGGATGTGTCCGACTACGCAAATATTCAATCTCTGGCTAAATCCTTGAAGCGTGAAGCGATCGATGTCCTCGTGAATAATGCCGGGATACATGGGCCGCGCCCGTCACGTGTCGGCGGCATTGATTATGATGCTTGGGCAGAGGTGTTAAAAATTAACACGATGGGCCCGATGAAAGTGAGTGAAGCCTTTGTCGAGCATGTTGCCCGCAGCGATCTGAACACAATTGTAACGATTACCAGTAAAATGGGCAGTATTGCCGATAATGAATCAGGCGGCGCATATCCATACCGCTCCAGCAAGGCGGCCGTGAATGCGGTGATGAAAAGTCTTGCTGTCGATTTGCGGCCGCGGGGCATT
>CALINB010000329.1 GCA_938045325.1 uncultured Rhodospirillales bacterium
AAACACCGTCGTAGGCAATTTCGAGCACGCCATCGAAACCGAGTGCTTTTGCCGTGTAGTTGCGATCCAGCGGGAACGCGGTTGTGGTGAGCGCGCCCGAGCCCAAGGGGGATTGATCGGTGCGTGCAAGGCCGGCTTCAATACGCGAAAAATCGCGTGCTAAGACATCGGCGAAAGTCAGCAGGTAGTAACCAAGCGTGATCGGTTGCGCGTGTTGCGAATGGGTATAGCCGGGCATCACGGTTTCAATATACTGGGCCGCAAGCTTCAGCGTGGTTGCGCGCAGCTCGGCCAACACATCGAGTACGGCCAACAAATTTTCCCGCAAGGCCATGCGCCAGGTCGTTGTGTGCAGATCGTTGCGTGAGCGCCCCGTGTGCAGGCGCCCGCCAACCTCGGGGCCAAGGGCTTGAATAATGTGGCGTTCGGTATAGGAGTACAAATCCTCGACCTTGTGATCGACGCCGAGGGCCTCGGGTCCTTCGCGCATGACTTTGAGCACAACCTTAAGAATTTTGCGCATGTCCTTTTTGGCGATAATGCCTTGGCGCGCCAGCATCAAACCGTGCGCGAGATTGAGCTGCATTTCACTATCGAAATTGTAAGCGATTTCGCGTGCGACCCGGGGTGCGAAGTAGCTGTCGACGAAAACCGCCGAAGGCGGTTTCTTGACCCGCTCGCGGATGTTGGTGTCGTCAGTTTTGTTTCTCGTTGCCCGCTGCTTTGCCATGATTTTCCCCCGGTGTTACAGTGCGGCCATAAAGGGCCTGGATGTGCCGGAGAGAGGATACTATGTCCACGAAGATTGAAAAAGTCGAAGCCATCGCCATCGAAGTACCGTTACCGAAACCGTTTGCCGGCGCGACATACACGGTGCCGACACGCAACACCATCGTGACGCGCATTCACACCGATGGCGGCCTGGTCAGCGAGGTCTTCAACGGCGATAACCGTAAATGCGGGCCGGACGTGGTGAAGATCGTCGAGGAGCAAATCGCGCCGCTCATTGTCGGCTTGGATGCGATGGACCACGAGGCTGTCTGGGCCAAGGCGTTTGAGGTCACCAAGCCGCAAGGAGACCGGAAGTATCTGATGGAAGCGGTCGCGTGTGTCGACACTGCCATTTGGGACATCAAGGGCAAGGCGCTCGGGGTGAGCGTTAACAAACTCATGGGCGGGTTCCGCCAACGTATTCCGATCACCGCAACCGGCGGGTATTACCAGGAAGGTCGCACGCTCAAGGATTGGTCGGCTGAAATGGAATGGCAGGTCAGCGTCGGCATGGCGGGCTGCAAGTTCAAGGTCGGCGGGCTAAGTCCGGAAGAAGATTATGAGCGGGTTGCCGCCGCCCGCGAAGGCGGCGGGCCGGAGTTCATCTTGGGATGCGATGCCAACCAAGGCTGGAGCGTGGACGAAGCGGCGCGCTTTGCGGAACTTGTCGAACCCTTGAACATTACCTGGTTCGAAGAACCGTGCCATTGGCAGGACGACGTGCGCTCGATGGCGGAATTGCGTAAACGCATTAATATCCCGATCAATGCCGGGCAAAGCGAGATCACGAGTTGGGGCGTGAGGCGTCTCCTCGACGCGGGCGCGGTCGACATCGTGAACTTCGACATGTCGCACGGTGGCGGGCCGACTGAATGGCTGCGCGCGGCGACCATGTGTGCCTCCGTCGGCGTGAAGATGCTGCATCACGAAGAAACACATCTCGCCGTGCACGCGCTATCGGCGGTGCCGCATGGATTGTATATCGATTGCTTCCCGGACCCGGACCGCGATCCGATCTGGGATCATTTCATCAAAAACAAACCCAAGGTCGAGAAGGGCTGGATCGACGTGCCGCAAGGCCCCGGCTTCGACATCCAGCTCGATTGGGGCTTGGTCGAGAAATACCGGCTGAATTAATTTCCGATGCTCCGCTCGACCTTCGGAAAGCGCAGATACAACGTGGCGGCGCGGGCCAGCAGCAACACGATGAAGCTAAGCCACAAGCCGTGATTGCCGAAGGGTGGCACCAGCACGGCAAGGGCGAGAGTGTAAATCAAGACGGACACAAGCATCGCATTGCGCATGTCGGCGGCACGGGTAGCGCCGATGAAAAAGCCGTCGAGCTGATAACTCAAGAACCCGGCGAGCGGTGTGATTACCATCCAGGGCAGAAAATCTCGCGCCGCTGCGCGCACGTCCGGCACGCTGGTCATGATGTCGATGAAAAACGGTCCTGTCGTTATGAAGATCACGCTAAAAAGTGCGGCGCAGCCGAACGACCACCATGTTGTGATGCGCACAGCTTCGCTGAATCTTTCGCGGCTTCGCGTACCGATGGCATCGCCGACCAAGGCGCTTGAGGTATGTGAGAAACCGTCGATGGCGGCGGACCTGACATACTGAAACACGATGAGGATGGCGTTGGCGGCAAGAACGACGGTCCCGAGCCGCGCGCCGATGGAGGTAAAAGCGAAAATAGCGCCCTGCAGGAACATGGAGCGGAGGAAGATATCCCGGTTGATCGCGGCAAGCCGGGTAAAGGCCTGTTTGTTCAGCAGCTTTTCCCGATCCCACGTGCCGTTCATGCCCCGCAGCATGCGCATGGCGATCACAAGACCCAAAACCAATGTCGCGTATTGTGCGATGAATGTCGCCCAAGCGACACCCGCGACCCCCCAGCCCAATCCGATCACAAACCACAGATCAAGCGCGGCGTTAAGGCCGTTCATGAGAAGGTACATGGCGAGGCTGGCACGGGTGTTGTGCGCGCCGATCAGCCAACCGATGATGGCGATATTGGTCAGCGCGGCGGGGGCGGCCCAAACGCGGATGAAAAAGTATTCCCGCGCCAACGGTTCGACATCCGGCCCCGCACCCATCAAATAAAAGCCGATGTGGGCAAGCGGGACTTGCAACACGATGATGGCTAAACCGATCCCCAAGCCGAACAGAAACGCACGGGCGAGCACGGCGCGCATTTCGCTGCCGTCATCGCTGCCGTACGCTTGTGCCGAAAGGCCGACGGTCGCCATGCGCAGAAACGAAGTGCCGGCGTATAGGGCCGTGAAGATCATGGTGCCGACGGCAACCGCGCCGATGTATTGCGGACCCGGCAAGTGGCCGACCACGGCGGTGTCGACCGCGCCGAGGATCGGGATCGAAATGTTGGAAATGATCAGCGGTCCGGCAAGCCGCCAAACGCGTTTATGGGGGGACTCGGTATCGGTCACACTTCCGCTCACGGGCCGGCCCGCCGCCGGTTAGCCATTCAACGCTTTCGCTTTTTCTTCGCGCGCGGTGATTTTCTCATAACGCCGCATGACGTTGCGTGCCCGGTTGACGACAGGAATATCGACCATGATGCCGTCCATGGAAATCGCACCAAGGCCTTTGGCATGGGCTTCATCATAAGCGTCGATCATTTTGCGTGCTTGCGCGACGTCTTCGTCCGACGGGCGGTGAACCTCATTGAGAATTTTGGCTTGATTGGGATGGATGCAGGCTGAGCCTTCAAAACCGAGTTTGCGCGAGCGCTCGATCATGGCGCGGTAGCCGTCGAGATCGGAATAGTCCGCGATGGAGCCGACGTAGCCGAGGGGAACGATCCCGGCGGCGCGCGCCGACATAACTGCATGCATCTTCGGCATATAGAGCGCATCCGCGCTTGCTTCCGCGCCCATCTCGGCAGAAAGGTCCTCGCTCGCCGCACCGCCGGCGACAATGCGATCGTGTGCTTGCAGGATATCCGCCATGCGCATGAAAGATTTCGGGTCTTCGACATTGACGAGAAATTTCGTCGCGCCGACGTCCATGCCTTGTTCGGCCTCGCAATCTTCAACCACTTCGGCAATCATCTGCACGTGCTCCGGGCTTTCGGCTTTGGAAATCACCAACGCGTTCACATCCGGGCAAATGGAAGCTTCGATGTCGCGCATGGCCATCCGCCATGGCCGATTAATCCGCACCAGAACATCGCCGCCGCCGCGTTTCACTTTTGCCGCCGCCGCTTTCACCAGCGTGCGTGCGTTATCCTTTTCGCTGGGGGCGATGCTATCTTCGAGGTCGAGAATAATACCGTCGGCCCCGCGTGTGTGCGCTTTGTCGACGAACTTATCGACGTTGACCGGTACGAACAAAAGGGATCGCCAAACGGGTAATACTTTTTCTTTGCTCACGGTAAGTCCTCCTCAGATTATCTCTTTATTCTTAAGCTTAGTGATATCATCTTTTGTTATGCCAAGGTGTGCGAATATTTCTTCGTTATGTTCGCCGAGTTTTGGCGCGGGGCGGCGCAGTTTACCGGGCGATTGCGACAGACGCGGAATGATGTTGTGCATCGGGATTGAGCCTAAGTCTTCATCGGGCACTTCGACGATCACTTCGCGTTCTTTGAAATGTTCATCTTTGACGATTTGTGAAATATCGTTCACGGGCGCGACCGTAATCCCCTCACGTTGAAAGAGCTCCATGCCCTCTTCAAGAGTAAATTGCGCCATGTAGTCGGCAACGATGGGGTCAAGCTGATCGTTATTCAGTACGCGCTGCCGGTTTGTGTTAAATCGCTCATCGGTGATGATGTCTTCTCGGCCCATGAGACGAAATAGCCGTTCCGCCATGGATTGCATGGATGCCGACAAGGAAATCCATTTCCCGTCTTTCGTTTTGTAAACATTGCGGGGTGCGGAAGTGTGGGTGCGGCTGCCGACCCGCGGGTCGACTCGTTTCGTTAACCGGTAGTTTAAGGCCTGCGGTCCGAGGACGGAAAAGATTGGCTCTAATAACGATAAATCGATGATCTGTCCGGAGCCGCCTTTCACTTCCTTGTGGCGTAACGCCATCATCACGGCCATGGCGCCATAAAGGCCCGAAGTCATGTCGGCGAGTGCCAGTGGTGGCAGCACCGGTTCACGGTCTTCGAAACCATTCTTAGCGGCAAAGCCCGATGCGCCTTCGACGAGGGTGCCGAAACCGAGGCGGTCTTTATAAGGCCCCGTCTGGCCCCAGCCGGAAACGCGAACGAGGATCAAGTTCGGATTGGTTTGCATGAGTTTATCCGGCGGGAAATCTGTTTTTTCAAGAGTGCCCGGGCGGAAGTTTTCGATCAGTACATCAGCATCTTCCACCAAACGCAACAACAGTGCCGATCCTTCCGGCGAGCGAAGATTGAGCGTAATGCTTTTTTTGTTACGGCCATAAACTTTCCAGGAGGTCGGCACGCCTTCGATTTCCCAATGGCGTAGCGGATCGCCTTTTTTTGGATCCTCCACCTTGATAACTTCGGCGCCGAAATCGGCGAGTTGAAGACTAACAACATTGCCGGCGACGAGCCGCGAGAGATCGAGCACCCGAACGCCGTCCAGGGGACAGGGGGCCGACGGCTCAAACTCTTTGCGGTGAAATTCTTCAGACATGGATATTTTCTTCGTTTTCCGAGCGTTGATAGCACAGGGGCCGTTTTGGGAAATCCTTATTATTTAAAGGGTTTACTATAGGCATGCAGCACATGCAGGGCAGGTATATTAAAAATTATATTCATATTTACATTTATTTATGAATATTTTAGTCTATTGTTTTGATATTAAACCTAAAACGGCCACAACTGGGGTAGCCGAATGAAACGTTCATATCTTATCGCCGGCTCGATTGCCGCTCTTGCGTTCCTGTGGGTGGCTTCGGGGCTGTTGTCTTCGGTACCAAAAGATACCGTGGTGAAGACGGCATCGGTGAATAACCCGCTCCCGCAGGTACGCGTAAAACGGCTGCTGGCTCAGAATAAAGTCGGCCAAGTGGTGCTGTTTGGCCGGACGGAAGCCGACCGTAAAGTTGATGTGCGGGTCGAAACCAAAGGGCGCATCGAGAAACTCATCAAGCAAAAAGGCAACCGGGTAGTGGCGGGTGACGTTATCGCCCAACTGGCGGTCGATGACCGCGCGGCGCGCCTGCGCGAAGCGCAATCAAGTGTCGAACATTATAAGCTTGCCTATGAAGCAGCCCGCAAATTATCGAGAAAAGCTTTTCGTTCGCGTGTTCAACTCGCCGAAACCAAAGCCAAGCTTGATCAAGCGAAAGCCGAACTGGCGAGTAAGCGTCTTGATTTAAAGCGAACAAAAATTCTCGCCCCCTTCGATGGTGTGCTTGATGATCTAAAAATTGAAGTTGGCGATTATGTCGATGTGAATTCGGTCGTCGGCACGGTTGCCGATCTCGATCCGGTCATTATCGTCGGTGAAGTCAACGAACGGCATCGTGCAAATGTTGAACAAAATGCGCAAGCCGTCGTGAGGTTTGTTAACGGGAAGCGGCTTACAGGCACCATTCAGTACTTGGCAAAAGTCGGAGTCACGAAAACACGGACATTCCGTATTGAAATTGCC
>CALINB010000330.1 GCA_938045325.1 uncultured Rhodospirillales bacterium
AGGTATAATCCGCCCCCATCGGCCATGAGGCCTGGTTTTTTAGCAGAGGAGACTGAACGAGCCGATAAACGCTTAATTGTCCGGGGCATTTCTACCCATGTTTCTACCCATAATCAGGACATGGATTATAGCGGATAATTACGAACAGATATAGATAAATATCTATATTTAACAGTTAATTAGTTATTTTTCATAAAACACCGATGGACGGGGAAAAACACTAGTTAGACGGACACCCTCTCCGCCAACCTTTTAAAAGGATAGCGAGTCTCATGTCGAAGAGCAGCGCCGAAACCCTGCCCACCATCTTTAACAGCCCCGATCTGTGGGAGCATAAATTCATCGAAGCGGATGGCTATAAAACGAGTTACGCCGAGGCGGGCGATCCCGATGCGGAACCGCTGATCCTGGTGCACGGCGGCGCTTGCGAAATCGGCATGGGATTTTCCCGCTGGTATCCAAATATCATTCCGCTCGCCGAAAAATTTCATGTTTTCGCCATCGATGAACTGGGCAGCGGCGATACCGACCCGCCGCGGGATTTGCCCTTATTGGGCAACGTTCATTCCCGCGGCGATCATGTCATTGCTTTTATGGATGCGCTGAACTTAGGCCGCAAATGGCATCTTGTCGGTCAATCCCAAGGCGGCTGGATCGTCACTTATATTGCGATCACCCGGCCCGACCTTGTCGAAAAGCTCGTCTTGATCGACAGCGCGAGCACGTCCGGTTCCGCCATTCGCCACGAAGACAAGGGCGAAGAACAATACATCGACGTCAATCGCCAAAAAGTGAAAGTCGATGGTAGCGGTTGGCTGCCGTATTTCGATAAAGTTTTTGAGCCAAACTCGAAAATGCCGAAAGCAGGACTTCTCGACACCAAAAAAAGCTTCAAAGAATACGTCAGCGTCTTTCACGAGAATAAAAACGCCGTGACGGACGAATGGATCGATCACCTCTGGAGCTACAAAGAAAAATGGATGCCGATTTATTTGTCCCATCGCGGCAAGGATTATTGGAAAGACAAAGCTCTAAACGGTCATTACGCACAGTTTGAAGTTAACGGTATTCAAATCCGTGAGCATGTTCATAAAATCACGGTACCAACGCTCGTGCTGTGGGGGCGAAATTCCGTGAAAGGCATGGACCCGGGGTTCGAGGTTTATAAAAATCTGCCGAATGCCGAGATGTATGTTTTCAACAATGCAAACCATTTTCTTTGGACCGATAAACCGGAAAAATTTAATTCGCTCGTTACCTGGTTCCTTGAAAGAGATATGTAAACCGGCGCGCGAACGCTAGGCGTCCTACCCGCTACTATCACCATAATCCATTGATTTTATTGCGATAATAGACCGCCGTCGAGCGCAAGCGTGTGCCCGGTGACCGAACCGGCCCGTTCGCTCGCGAGATAACAGGCGGCGTCGGCGACCTCCTCCACGGTGATAAATTTACCGCTCGGAATGCGCGCCAACATTTTTTCACGGCTTGCCGGCTTGCCGAACACCTCACTGCGCGATTCAGATAGCACAGTTCCCGGCGCGATGGCGTTAACGCGAATTCCTTTTTCCGCCCATTCGATAGCCATGGTCTTGGTCATCTGAATCACGGCCCCCTTCGAAATACCGTAAACGGAACGATCCGCCATCGCGGCAATGCCGTGCGTCGATGCGATATTAACGATAGAGCCGGATCTGCCGTTTTCGAAACAATGTTTTGCGAACTGCGCAGACAAAAAATAAGCGCCTTTTAAATTTGCATTCATCACCTCGTCCCATTCCGACCAGGTCACATCGATAATGGGTTTGCGCAAGATGGTACCGGCATTGTTTACCAACACATCGATCGGCCCCAGTGATTCGACGGCCGTTTGCAACGCGCCACCGATATTTTTTTCGTTTTGTAACTCAAGCGCGATCAGCATGACTTTGCTGTCTTTGAAATCGCCTTGCGTGAATTTCTCGTCTTCTATCGGCGTACGCGACGTTAAAGCGAGATGATACCCTTCACGGGCAAACGCTTGCGCAATGGCAAGGCCGATCCCTTTGGTGCCGGCGGTGATAAACGCCGTGCGCCGTTCTTTCTGCTGTTCATCCGCCATTCGGTTATTTTCCTAATTCATCATCCCGTTGAGGCTCGAATTCTAGCGAAATTCCATCCATGCCGATAGCTAACAAGTTTATATTACAATCAATTAATCATCGTTCCTTTGCCGCGTTGTCTTTCGCCGCTAATATATAAACGGCGCTGAAATTTTGTAGAGAGATCAGCTAATGACCCAGGCTCAATCTGAACCGACAGTATTGGAAATGATCGAAGCAACGGTTTCGTATATCTTCGACACTGGCGTTAAGCCGGTATCAGCAACTGTTGGTCCCGGTGGTCGGCTGCGTCAACGCACCGCGAATGTTGACCAACAAAAAATAAGAATTCAAAACGCCCGATCCCTTCAAGACGAATTTACATTAGATACACACGGTTTTGAGTTGGCACCTCAGAAATCGGCGGTCAAAGATTTTTTCAACGAAGAAGAAATTAAATCGGTTTACTACCCGGAAATAGAACAACTCATCAAAGGCCGTTACGGCGCGTCACGTGTTCTCATATTCGATCACACACTGCGGAGCGGCGACGAAACCGTCCGCGCCGAAAAGTTTTACCGCGAGCCGGTGCCGATCGTGCATAACGACTACACGGATTGGTCGGGACCGCAACGGGTTAGGGATTTATTGCCCGCAGATGAGGCCGAGGCCCTCCTCCAACATCGCATGGCTATTATTCAAGTCTGGCGTGCCATCCGCGAGCCCATTCGATCCCATCCCTTGGCGATATGCGATTCGCGAAGCGTCGCGCCGCAGGATTTGATCGCCGCCGAAAGGCGCCACGAAGACAGGGTGGGTGAGATTTACCAACTGACCTACAACCCCGACCATCGTTGGTTTTATTTTCCCGAAATGCATCGTGACGAGGCCCTCGTCTTTAAAGTTTACGATTCAGAAACGGACGGACGAGCCCGGTTCACGGCTCATGTTTCATTTGAAGACCCGACCACCCCCGCTGACGCGCCGCCACGCGAGAGCATCGAAATTCGGGCGATAGCTTTTTTTGCCCCGATCGCATAAAATAGCGTTCATTGCCGGGGGAATTTAGATGCTGAAATTAGTTTACCGAATATCCGTCATTTTACTCATCGTTATGGTTTTTGGGCTCATAGGTCCGGCTCATGCTGTTGATGCCCTGAGCCAAGGGCCCAAAGTCGGCTCAAAAATACCTCACGCCCTGAGCGCCAACGATCAAAACAGTAAAATGCAAAATTTTGATTCCCTGAAAGGGAAAAACGGACTTATTTTGTTTTTCACCCGGTCTTTCGATTGGTGACCCTACTGCAAGTCCCAGGCGGTCGCTTGGAATAACCAAATTAAAGACGTCACATCATTGGGTTACGGCCTCGCCGCCGTGAGTTATGACCGTACCGGTGTCTTGAAGCGCTTTTCCGACCGGCGCAACATCGGTTTCACGTTGCTTGCCGATCCACAATCAACAATTATTAAAGCCTTCGGGCTTGAAGACAGCGGTTATGCCCATCCCATTATTTTTGTCATCGATACAAGCGGCATTATCAAAAAAAGATTTTCGGGCTCGCATTACACAGAAAGACCCAGCGTGAGTTCCGTTATCAAGGCTCTTCAATAAAAAATGATACAGCCAAAGAAGAGGACTCATTATGGTAGGAAACACACCGCCGGAATTTTTAGCCGATCTCGTTATGAATGTGACGCTCCAAAACGGCGTCTTTCGCATCACTTCAGGGCAGGTTGATTCCAATAACCGCGCCGTGCCCGTCACACGTCTGCTTGTACCGGCCAATCAATTGCCGAAGATGATCAGTGGCCTCGCCAATGCCAGCAAAAAAATTGCAACGCAACTTCGCGAGCGCGCTGAAGACGCGCAAAATAAAGCCGAAAGCAAGGAAGAAAATACAAAGAAGGCCGCCGTGAAAGCACAAGCCAGACCAAAAGCTAAACCAGCGAACAATAAGAAAAAATAGTCCGCTTCTTAAAACGGCTTGTCGCCTAGCAGCACAGTCCGGTGCATCAAGCGGATATGGTTGTCATCAAAGCCGTCTCGGGCATGCATCGCACACCGGTTATCCCACATAATCAGATCGCCAACCTGCCATTGTTGCGACCAGGTCCATGCCGGATTCCCGGTTGCAAAATCCCATAGCTCATCGAGCAGCGCTTCGCTTTCATCAAGGGGCATGCCCATGATGTAGCCCTTAACCCGGCGGCCCAAAAACAGCGCTTGGCGCTTGGTTTCCGGATGGGTGCGAATGATCGGATGCACGGCACCAGGCCAATCGCGGGGGTCTTCACTCTCGGGTTTTTCCATGCCGCGCCGGACCGAACCATCGGAGCTATAAACCTGTTGATGCTTAATCGATTCTCCTTCAATCGCGGCGCGCAAATGCTTCGGCAATTGATCGAGAGCTTCATACATATTTAAGAAGTGTGTATCGCCGCCTGTTGGCGGCACCTCAAACGCGTGCAGCAAACTCGCCTTCGGCGGCGTCTCGATATAGGACATATCCGTGTGCCAATACGCATCCTTATTCCCAAGTGTACCAACCGGCTCGCCGTTGACTTTTTTATTAGTGATTTGACTCATTTCGGGAAAATCCGGGAGCCATGGTTTACCGGTAAATTTTGTCTTCGGCGACAATTCGAGCGGGCCGAACCGTTTGGCAAATTCCCGGTGGGCATGATCATCGATATCCTGGCCGCGAATACGCAGAATCAAATGATCGAGCCACGCTTGATGAATGTCCGCAAACTCTTCTTCAGAAAAATTGTTGATATCGAAACCGGCGACATCGGCACCGAGTGCCGCGCCGGTCGGGATCACTTCGACTGAACTGTCTTTGCGGGTCATAGCACCCCCCTTGTTTTGATGTAAATCAATGGCTTGCGTGACCACTTTTGTTGCGGGCATTGTAAACCGCACATTGAATAAGGTAAATCTATGCCTCCAATTAAAGACTAAAACATTTTGACCATGAATACGCTCGATTCTCTTGAAGTTGTTCCGACCGGCGCCGCCGTGGGCGCTGAAATTCGTGGCGTCGACTTAAGCCAACCCATTCCCGATGACGTTGCCGATGCATTGCGCCAAGCCTGGTACGATTATCTTGTCGTATTAATTCGCGGTCAAAAACTCGATCCGCCGGCATTTGTCACCGCTGCGGGCATTTTCGGTACGCCGCAGGAAGGCGGTGCCCGCAAATATTGGGAAGCTGCCGGTATTAAGCTTGCTAATACACCGCGGGAAATGTCGATCAATTCAAACTTGGATGCCGACGGCAAGCCCTCGATGCACAACCATAGTCTCGGCAGCCTCGAGGTTATCTGGCATTCGGATAACTCTTATATTGAGAAACCACCGGCCGGCAGTTGTTTGTACTCCATCGAAATTCCTGATGACGGCAGTGGTAACACCTCTTTCAACAATCAATATCTC
>CALINB010000331.1 GCA_938045325.1 uncultured Rhodospirillales bacterium
CTGGATAAATCGCCCTGGTCGGAAATTCAAGAGATCAGTGAGCTTGCCCAGGCACGTGAATTTAAAGCTGTCGTCAATATTCGCCTGGCGACGGAAAACCCGGCCACCGAAAACGCGGATGATCAGCTCAACGCAAGCCAAATATCCGAAGCCATCGCCGCGGCATTCGCTTTGGATAATGTCGATGTGTTTCTCGACACCTTTATCGATGTCGATCGGGGATATTTCCCCCGCCGGGGACTGTTCGACCGGCGTTTCAATCCGCGTCCGACGAGTTTCGTCTTCCAGCATCTCAACAGCTTCATGTCCGTCTTGAATGAAGATGTGGAATTATTGGACCGGCAATCGAATGAAGCTGGTTCGGTTTGCTCAATGAAAGCCGGCGATCAGGACATTTATTTATTGTTACCGGGCTCAGTATCAGGTGATGGCTTATTAGACTTGATCGATCCGTCATCCTTGCTGAGAAAATCAGGCCGGGCGCATTGGGGGAACCTCGAAACCGGCGAACTCATCGATGTTTCCTGGAAAAAAGACAAAGATGGCGCGGGCATTGCCATCGAACCGATGCCGTCGCTCAAATGGCCGTCGCTCCTGATATTGTCGTAGTTACCTTTATTCTAATATTTTCAGATAGTTACAACCTAATTCTGTTGGCTCTGAAATTCGGGTAAAATGTGATTCCGAATAGGGAATTCGATGAACGCATCCATTACACCGTTTCCGGTTAAAGCTGGGGCCAAAGGGAACTTGGTCACACCGCAGACGGTTGCCGAGCTTCAGGCCTTCGAGCAAAAGTTACTGTGGTTGGCGTGCTGGATGATCCACCACGCCAATAACATCCGCCCGAAGCGGGACGGTTTGAAAGTCGGTGCCCACCAGTCCTCAGTCGCTTCGGCCAATACGATCCATACGGCGTTATTGATGGACGTCCTCAAACCGAAGGACCGCGTGGCGCTGAAACCCCACGGTGCCCCGACATTGCATTCGTTGCTTTATTTGATGGGCGAATTGACGCAACAAGATTTGGAAAGCTTTCGCGCCTTCGGCGGCGTGCAATCGTATCCATCGCGCACGAAAGATAAGTTCGCGGTCGATTTCTCCGGCGGCTCGATGGGGCTTCCTGTCGCCGCGACGCTATTCGCGTCCTTGGCGCAAGATTATGTTCATTTGCAGAAACTCGTCCCGCCCGAGAATGAAATGGGCCGGCTGATTACCGTCGCCGGCGATGCGGAACTCGATGAAGGCAACATTTTCGAAGCTTTGCTGGAAGGCTGGAAGCATGACATCCGCAATACGTGGTGGATTATCGATTACAACCGCCAAAGCCTCGATGGTGTCGTACACGATTATCTGTCGCAACGCATTCACGACTTTTTCGGCACCGTCGGCTGGGAAGTCAAGGTTCTGAAGTACGGCAAGCTCCTCGAAGCAGCCTTTGAAGGGCCTGCCGGTGAAGCGTTACGTCAATGGATCGAAACCTGTCCGAACATGCTGTATTCGGCGATTTCGTTTCAGGGCGAGCGATCCTGGCGCGAGCATTTATCCCATGACTTGAAAGGGACCAGTGGTCTCAAGGAACTGCTCGATAGTCATAGCGATGCGGCATTGCATGCCTTAATGACGAACCTCGGCGGCCATGACATGGAAACCTTGCTTGAAGCATTTCACAGCGTCGATAGTGAAGCGCCGCATTGTTTTGTTGCTTATACGATTAAAGGTCACCGGCTGCCGTTTGCGGGTCACAAGGATAACCACGCTGGGTTGATGACCGATCAGCAAATCGATCAGTTCCGCGAGTCGCTGAAAATTCCCAAGGGGCAGGAGTGGGATCCCTTGGCGGGCCTTGAAATGACCGATGATGAGTTCGACGGCATTATCGAGCGTTTACGCGAACGAACCCGCAAGAAGGAAGTTTCCTGGGCACCGGTAATTCCGGCAAAGGGGATAGAAACCCCAGAAGGAGCGAAGCTTTCGACGCAGGAAACCTTTGGGCGGATTATGACCGAACTTGGCCGTCAGGATAACGAGTTTACGAAACGCATTGTGACGACATCACCAGACGTGACGGTCTCGACCAGCCTCGGTGGCTGGGTTAACCGTAAAGGTGTTTTTCATCGTCGAGAGGAACCGGATGCTTTTCGCAACGAACAGGTGCCGTCGCCGCAGAAATGGGAAAAATCGCCGAGCGGTCAGCACATCGAATTGGGTATCGCGGAAAACAACTTTTTTACGCTGTTGGCCGAGCTTGGTGTGTCCGAGCATCTCTTCGGCGCGCGTCTGCTGCCCATCGGCACACTCTATGATATTTTTATCGGCCGCGGTTTGGATGCACTGAATTACGCGTGCTACCAAGACTCGCGGTTTATGCTGATCCTGACTCCGTCGGGCTTGGCGCTCGCGCCAGAAGGGGGCGCGCATCAATCGAATTATACGAACCTCATCACCATGGGCCAGGACGGGTTGGAAGCGTTCGAACCGGCCTTCGCCGATGAAGTGGCCGTCATGATGGCCTGGGGGTTCGAGCACATGCAAAAACCGGAAGGGGCGTCGGTTTGCCTGCGTCTGGTGACCCGGCCTATTGATCAGCCGCAACGGGACATGAACGTCGAGTTGCGAGAAAACATTCTCGCCGGCGCTTATTGGCTGCGTGAACCGGCGCCGGGCGGCGAGCTTGTCATTGCGTTTTCAGGGCCCGTCGCACCCGAGGCGATTGAGGCTTATGAAACAGTTATCGAAGATGTTCCCGGTGCCGGGTTGTTGAACATCACATCCGCCGACCGGTTGCACAAAGGATGGACGGCGGCATCGAAAGCACGCCAGGCGGGCGATCAAAACGCCAGCGCGCACATCGAACGCATATTGTCGGTTATCGCACCCGATGCTTCTCTGGTGACGGTGTTGGACGCCCATCCCGCAACGCTTGATTGGCTCGGCGCGACCGGCGGGTACCACGTCGTACCCTTGGGGGTCGAAAAGTTCGGTCAATGCGGCGATGTCCCCGATCTTTATCATCATTACCGGATTGATACGGACGCCATCGTCGAAGCCGCTGCGCAAGCGAGCTTGCAACGGCTGCGTTGAGCCGTTAGGACCTTCATAGCAAAACGTTAGTCAGGAAGATCACGCATGTCCGCCGATCCATCCACACTCGATACTATTGCCGAGCGGTTTCTCGAAGCCGAAACATCACGCCAACCGATTGCGCCGATTTCCTCGGAATTCGACGGCCTTTCGGTTGAAGATTGTTACGCGGCACAAGATGTTTATGTCGCTAAAAAAGTGTCCGCCGGCGGCAAGGTCGCCGGTTTCAAGGTCGGGGCGACGGGTGCGGAGTCGCAGGCACGTTTTGGTGTTGATGAGCCGGTATACGGTCACACCTTCGGCGCCGGACGCACGGTTTCCGGACGATCGATCGATTGCGCGACACTGATCGACCCAAAAATAGAATGCGAAATCGGCTTAAGGCTCGGCAGGGACCTCGACGGTCCCGGCGTAACGCTCGAAAGCGCGCTTGATGCCATCGACGGCGTGCTCGGCATGTTCGAGATCGTCGATGCGCGAACCCAAAATTGGAAAGTCGGATTTCCGGAGATGATTTGCGATAACGGCGTTCAAGCAGGTTACGTGACGGGCATGGTCCGGCCGTTCAACAAGGACATTGATTTGGGGAATATCGATTGCACGTTTTTGCATAATGGCGAGGTTAAAGTCGAAGCCAACAGTTCGGTGGTGATGGATAACCCGGTTAACTCGCTAGTATGGCTTGCTAATAAGCTTGCAAAAACAGGCCAAGGCATTGCCGCCGGTGCGATTATCATCAGCGGTTCCATGACGGGGCTGACACCGATTAAGGCGGGCGATACGTTCGAAGCTCGTTTCTCTGAACTCGAACCGATTTCAATTCGCTTTGAATAAGAAGGGTTAAAAATGAGCGAACCGATTACCGTGGAGATTTTTTCCGATTACGTCTGACCGTGGTGTTATCTCTGTACCGGGCGTATAGAAAAACTCAAAAAGTCGTTCGACATTAAAACCAAGTGGGTGCATTTTCCACTTCATCCCGACACGCCGCAGGAGGGCCGGGGGATGAAAGAGTTTTATGCCGCCCGTGGCTGGGATATCGATCAAAAAAATGCCGAAATGAAGGCGCAGATGGACGCCGAAGGCCTGCCATATGGGTATCGGACGCATACCTATAACAGCCGACTCGCCCAGGAACTCGGCGTTTGGGCCGATACCCAGGAAAATGGTGAGACCCTGCACGATGCCTTATTTCGGGCATATTTCGTCGATAACAAAAACATCGCCGACGTCGAAATTTTAATGGAGATCGTTAAGTCGGTCGGCTTGCTGGTCGATCAAGCCAGAGAAGTTGTCGATGAAAGGACGTATAAAAGTGCCGTCGACGCCGATTGGCAGAAATCGCGCGATTACGGCGTAACCGGCGTACCGACATTCGTTGCCCAAGGTTACGGCCTCGTCGGCGCGCAGCCTTATGAGAACCTCGAGCAATTCGTGCAAGCCGTGATGGAAAAAGCGAAAGAGAAAGAACAACAAGAATAATTAATGAAGACGGCAGCTATTATCATCGTTGGTATTTTAATCTTCGGCTCGGCGGCGACCTATTACCGCTACGAGAGCTTTAGTCCGTGCATCTGGATGGAAAAAGACTTAAGCAAACAAACAGGTTTGCCAACCATTGTCGTACAAGGACAAGTCAAAGCGAAGTTCCTGCTTGACGGAGTTGTGAATCCCACCCGCACACAATGCCTCAGGATGTGGTGGAAGTTAAAAGCCGACGGCGAAATCTCACCGAAGACGAACCCGTAGAAATAAATTTAGTAAATTAAATTACGTTAAGACGCGCTCTGTTTATCGAGCGGTTGCAATGTTTCGAAGTGCGCCGCGCCTTTGAAATGAATTTGCCGATCCGGTATGAGCGAGCGGCGCGCAAAATACTGCGTGTAGGCATCCGGGTGATCGAGGTTCTCGTCGCGGAACTTCCAAAGCGTTTTGCCGAGCACGGTGTCGTTCCACAGCCAGTTCTCGACTGCGAGGCTCGACGACATGCCTGGTTGCGCCGACATCGCTTCGGAATAAAACGCCTTAAGGTCTTCACAGACGAATTTGAGCAACGGCCCGGTTTTGAATTTTTCGACGATGCTTGTGGTTGTCGGGTCTTCGATAAAATCGACCAGGAAACGCGCGGCGTCTTCGATGTCGAGCGTGCTGATGCCGACCGTGGTGCGCCCACGTTCCTGCACGGCGATCTGATACCAGGGCGCGATTTGCCCGATCTCCGTCAAAAGATTTTGCACCAATTCGCTGTCGTCCGACGGCGGTGCAGGTAGATCAATCGGGCAGACCATCCCGGTCATGTCATCGTTTGCGGCTTCGGCGGGGACGTCTTCTGGATAATCCTCGAGCACGGGGCCGCTGTCAGCACTCAACAGTTCTAGACAGGCTCGAAGGACCCGGTTTTGAAAATCTTTGTCGTTGGGTTTGCCCAGCGGACGGCCGAGCTCGTACGGCACCCACAGCGCGCGCGGCGGCTTAATCGCCTCGCTGTGTTCGCGGATCAGGCTGATTTGCGTGGTAGAAAGACCTTCCTGTTCGAAGTAATGGGCCAGCCCGCCGACGGCGCGCGTGCATTTCGGTCAGATCGGCACCAGGAGAACCGTATCGACGCCTTCGCGTTTCATCATGGCGGCGATTTGGCGCGCGGTGTCTTCGTTGCGCTCGGGCTCGACGCCGCCCATCACGGTGTAATGATAATCCGCGACCGAGCCGATCAAGCCTTCATCGACGAGCTCATGGAGGCGTTGCAAGGGAAAACAAATATTCAGGTCCTGTTGAAAGCCGGAACGGTCGAAGTTGACCGAGGTGTGCGCCATGATGATGTCGTTTGGATCGGTATCGCCCGGGATAACCCGATAACTGGCTTCGCCTTTATAAAAGAGCTTGTCGTTGCGCTTTTGCAGGGCCGCCGTCGAAACGATCGAAACCCGGCGCTTTGCCAGCACCGGTCCTTTTACGAACGGGGTGCTGTCGAATTGCGG
>CALINB010000332.1 GCA_938045325.1 uncultured Rhodospirillales bacterium
CAGTCTTGCTGGAAAAGCTTAATCGAAAAATAGGTGAACGCATTAAAGTCGGTGAAGCCGAATTCATCGTGCGGGCTAAAATTGAGAAAGAACCCGACGAAATCGCCAGTGTTTTTGAGTTTGGCCCGCGCTTTATGATTCACATCAATGCTTTGCCTTCAACACAGTTGGTTCAACCGGGTAGCCAAGTTCATTTTCACTACAGGGTTTTGCTTGCCAATACCGTGGATACCAATACCTGGGTCAAAGACCTTAAATCCACATTTCCCCACGCAGGATGGCGCATTCGCACAAAGGATAACGCGGCCCCCGGTGTTCACCGGTTTATCGAGCGTATGACGCTTTTTTTAACATTTGTGAGCCTTGCAACCCTCTTGGTCGGCGGCATCGGTATCGGCAACGCTGTTCGCGCTTATCTCGACCGCAAGATGTCAGTCATCGCAACATTGAAGTGCGTGGGCGCGTCACACAATCTCATTTTTAATACCTATTTTATTCAAATTATATTTCTCAGCGTATTGGCCATAATCGCCGGACTCATTCTAGGCATCGCCCTGCCCTATCTCGGCTTAACGGTGATCGCGGATCGGCTGCCGATACGTCCCTTAATCGCCATTTATACCGAACCGCTGCTGATTGCCGCCATTTTTGGTTTGCTGACGACGATCACCTTCACGCTTTGGCCCTTGGGGCGGGCACGAGCCATTCCCGCCGCGCAACTTTTTCGCGACCGGATTGATCCGCGCCGAGTCAGCCCTAACCGGACAATAATCGCATTCTTGATCCTCGGTGCCGCCTTGCTGGGCGGACTGACGATTATCACGGCATCGGACAAAGGATTTGCCCTTTGGTTTATCGGCGGTACGCTCGCCACCCTCGGTATTTTACGGCTTGGTGCGTTGCTGCTGACGGCCGCCGCCAGGCGGATCAAGCATACCGGCGACACAACGGGCTCCCAAACAGCCTGGCGGCATGGACTCGTCAACCTTTACCGGCCCGGTGCCGCGACGCCCAACATCATGATGTCGCTGGGCGTCGGCTTAACGGTCCTTGTTGCCATCGTGCTGATCGAACAAAACCTTCGTTATCAAATCGACAGCCGTATTCCCGAACAAGCCCCCGCATTCTTCTTTATTGATATCCAACCCAATCAAATCGATGCGTTTCAAAAGACGATACGATCCATCCCAGGAACACAAACGCTGCGTCATGCCCCGACCCTACGCGGCCGGATCGTCGCCATCAACGGCACACCCGTTGAAAAGGCAAAAATCGATGCCGGTGTTCGCTGGGCGACCCGGGGGGACCGGGCGTTAACGTACGCGGCCGAAAAAACGCCCGAAACGGAGATTGTCAAAGGTACGTGGTGGCCGAGCGACTATCAGGGCCCGCCGTTGATTTCGTTTGATGCGCGTGTTGCTAAGGGTTTTGGTATTAGCATTGGCGACACCCTAACCTTTAACATTCTCGGCCGGGAAGTGACGGCTAAGATCGCCAGCTTGCGTGATATTGACTGGCGCTCACTGCGCTTTGATTTTGCCGTTATCTTCGCGCCCGGAACCCTGGAAAACGCGCCCCACACCCATTTGGCGGCATTGCAAGCACCGCCTCGGCTGGAACAAGCTATCGAACAGAAGATCGGCGAACAATTCGCCAATGTTACCGCGATCCGTGTACGCGACGCCCTCGAAGCTGCGGCTAAAACGTTGGCCGGCGTTGGCGCCGCTGTCCGTGGCGCTGCCAGCATCGCGCTCGTTGCCGGGGCCCTGGTCTTAAGCGGTGTCATTGCCGCCGGTCATGAGCGCCGGATTTATGATGCGGTAATCTTCAAAGTTCTCGGTGCACGCCGCCGCAACACTCTCAAAACATTTTTGGTTGAATATGGAATTTTGGGGTTGTTCACCGGCTTCATCGCAGCGTTGATCGGCACCTTGATTGCCTGGGGGATCATCGTGCACCTGATGAGAATGTCTTGGACATTATTTCCAAGCGGTATCGTTTTGGTCGTCATTGTTTGTTTGTCTTTGACCTTGATCCTCGGCTTTGCCGGTACATGGCGCGCCCTCGGCGCCAAAGCCGCGCCGCATCTACGCAATCACTGATCGGCCTGCGACAGCTAATATAGAAGCTTTTAACTGTTGTGTATGCCGACTGTGATACCGTTGATGGATTACTTTTCAAACAACATCTGGAATAATTTATAAAAATTGACTTTTACATTCTCCCGATGCGTGTGAAAGCGCGCATGCTCTGTCCGGGACACGCCCCTCAACACTTCAATTGACCATAACGCTGAAATTTCATTCGGAATAAATGAATAACGAACGTCAATGATTCTTAAGGGGCGCTCAATGTCCTGCGCTAAAAACCCCTTGCTGAAATGATTAAAACGCTCAATGTCCTTGAATTGTTGTGAGTCAGGATTCAACCACGGCACATCCCTGGTAAGCTCCAGTTTAGGAACTGAAGCCCCAGGAAATACTTTAGGCGAAAAACCGGTGCGTACGGCATCAACATAAAATCGCTGCTCTGTTTCATAAATTGTCTTCCAAATTAATATGTTACCGAATCCCGGTTTTACTTCCATCCGGACTGGCACATGACCCCGATTGGCCGCAATTTGTTTGGCCATATTGAAGGCGGCATTATGTTGGATTAAACCAATCGCCAAATATACTCCTGCCCATACTATTGCAATACGGGCGAATGCCGGTTTTCTCCGCATAACCGAAACGATGACCAACGCTAATATGGGCACCGTAAACAAGGGGTCCACAACGGAAACAATACTCCAGGAAAACCGCTCTTCGCTGAATGGCCAAAACAACATAGTGCCGTAGGATGTCGACGTATCAAGCAAGGCATGGGTTGCATAACCCAATGTACAGAACAGCCATGTTTGCCGAAACCGGATGTTCCAACGCTGCCCTAATACCCAGTGAAGGGCCAGTGCGCAAAGCATTCCGCCAAAAGGAATAAAAATAAACGAATGAGTGAAATGGCGATGATACTCTAAAAACAATAACGGATCGCTGGAGGAGCGGATCAATATGTCCAAATCGGCCGACATCCCGGCGAAAAAACCCAACAATCCTGCAATGCCAACATTAGATTTCTTGCGTGTCGCTTGCGGTAAAGCAGCACCCAACACGCCTTGCGTTATCGGATCCATTTATTGATAACGCCTAATTTTTGTTTCGGTCATAAATTTTATTGTCCTTATTTTTTTATATTAGGACCTGTTTGGCCGGTGCGTTTGAAGAAACATTCGGACATGGCGCTCGACGACCGGAACACGTTCCTTCGTATCCTTCCAAGGGTACATGCTAACCTGTGCATTCGGCGCGAGCATGGCGGATTCCATCGCGACGTCATAGGGATGCCCTTCCGTATCGTCAGGCATAATCAATACCGGCGTTTCACACGCTTTAACAAAATCTCGGTCTACACTGAAGACGAAATCGGCGGGTTTGTTGAACATATTATCCAGAAACGTTGCAACGATATCCGGTGTGATATCTGAATTTTTATCGCTCATCGGTTCGCCCCAAACTTTGCCGAAGTTCTTAGCAAACCGGTCGGGTATTTCCGGGCGAAAGCCAACCGGTTGAGAGATGACACCGGCGACAACCCGATCAGGTGCATGTTTGATCAAATTCCAAATAAAAGGTCCGCCGATGCAAAAGCCCATAACCAAAAACTTATCAATGCCGAGATGATCCAATACGCCAAGATGATCGTCTGCGTACATTCCCCATGGCCGGTCGGGCTCGAGGGGGCCGGTCGATTGGCCGTCTTTAGCGTTACGCTCATCCAATGTGATACAGCGAAACTCGTTCGAGAACGCCTTAAACGTGTCGATGGGCGCGGCGGTCGTCGCGTCAGCAATTGTTCCGTTTAGCCCCCCGCCGGGAATGATCAGCAATGGGAATCCCTTGCCGGCTTCTTCGTAATGAATTTTTGCTGAGCCATGTTCAAAAAACGGCATGATGTCACCTCCCATAGAATACGTTCGATTTTAATTCCTGCCGGGCAGACAGGTCCAGCTTCGCGTATTAAGCGCCAAAGGTAAAACGGCTGCCGACATTGGTCGTTACGAGCGTCTTGGGCATTGTCCGGCGCATAGCCTCGATAAACCTGGCACCGGTACAATGCATCGGCAGCACGATGTCGGGGTCGAATTCCTTAAACGCTTCAACGGTATGCTCGATGTAATCGTCCGGTGCGGTGCCAAGATGAAACCCACCGATGATTGCGTGAACTTTTTCCGTGTTCGTCACCGCCTTAGCCATGCGCACCGTATTGACGATTCCCGTATGGCCGCAGGAGGAAATCACTACCAGCCCACGCCCCTTCACGATATAGCAGGTTGCGTGTTCCTCCGGATGCGTATCCGTGACGAGCTTGCCTTGGCGTTCCGCTTCGCTGAAATGATCCTCGGCTTCGACCAAAGAACCGCCGGTCACCTTTTCAAATGATTCGCGCTCAATGTAGCCCGTCGAAAATGCACCGCCGAGATCGCGGGGCGTTTCGCAAACCACCGCATCGACATGCTGCGCCGTCAGCCGGGCGCAATCGGGCGCGCCCAGGCCGACAATTTCACCCTCCGAACCGCGCGTCCACCGTTCGCGGAAAACACCCTCGCCGCCGATATAGAATGAAAGCTGTTCCGGCATTTGATAACGGAACCGCTCAACGAACCCTTCCAGGCCACCGTAGTGATCGCGGTGGGCGTGGCTCAGAATCAACCCGTCGATTTGACCGGGATCGATGTCAAGCAGTTGAAAATTACGTGAAATAATTTCCGGTGTGTAACCGAAATCGAGCAGATATTGCGCATTCCGGCCATCGGCGACGGATTCCAAATGCAGCGACAACCCCCATTCGCAAGCCAACGTCGTCATCTGCCGATTGGAAATCCGGCCAATATGCTCAATCGAGCAATATTCGTGACCGCCTTTCGGCATAAACCGTTCGTAAGCAGAATCCACCAGCACCCGCACCGAAAGCCGGTCTACCACCGGCGCTTTGAATGGAGTTTTTAATTTTTTTGCCATTTTGTCCTGCTTGTTGCTCCCCTGATTTCATCTTTCGCTTTAAACAGGCCTTTAACCGCGTTTGCGTTTTTTTCGATACTCACCCGACTCGTATTGAACATCCAGCCTGCGGATTTCCGACTCATCGGTCACATGTTCAATTTCAATTTCCGGTATTACCTCCCGCTTGAATGGGAAAATATAGGCAAAGGGTGTGCCGGCAGAAATTGTCACCTCGGCACCCGGCTCCCGGGTCCAACGGCACGGCAGATGGCTCGAATGATACATATCCGTATCGATGATGCCGGCGATCGGCTCGAAGGGCAGTGTGCCGCTGTGATGGGTAGCTGGGGTGACATAGACAGACCAGCCCTCATCGGTTTCGATCCACCAGGGGCTGACCATCTTCGGCAATGCCGACATGCCAAATACCCCCGGCATACCGGTCGCCTGCGCGGCCACATGCCAGTCCACTTGGAAACCCTCGGTCGATTCCAACGACAGCATATCGGGCGACTTGGGGTCTGGCACGGGATTGCCATCCGGGCCTTCGGCACACCGAATGAGGGTTACATCAAACCACAACGGCAGCATGATGGCGGTTTCATAGAGATCGGTAAATCCGGGACACACCCGCACGGTTTTAAAACCTTCGATCTCGGCGTGCTCGCCGCCCGCCCCCGCAGCTATGGTCGTTGCAACCCGGGTGAACCACTCGGGCGCCACCCGGCGCGGCCGCAGTTCGGGATTGCTCAAAAGTTGTTCGAAATTTGTTGAAAACCGGATGGCCATCAATAGAACCTTAACGCTCACATTCGTTTAGCAGACTATCGACTTGAGACTAAGACAACAAGA
>CALINB010000333.1 GCA_938045325.1 uncultured Rhodospirillales bacterium
TGCGGTCTTCGGCGAATTCCCGCTGCCATTTCGACATCGATCCATGCAGGCCGGCGAGAACAAAGACGCTGACTAATTTCACATACAGCCAACCAGCAGACCAATCATTGAGGATTGCCAACAACAAGCCGCCGAACAAAAACGACGCGATCATCGCCGGGGTCATGATGGCGCGTAGTAAGCGGCGCTCCATAATCTTGAACGTTTCAGATTGCTCCGTGTTGGGAGCGCAATCGGCATGATAAACAAACAAGCGCGGCAGATAGAGCAATCCGGCCATCCAGGCGATCACGCTGATGAAATGCAGTGCCTTGATCCACAAATACACGGTGGCTGAAACTTCAAACATGGAAGGTCTCCCCGGTTACAACGGCCGGCCGCGCGGACAACAGGAAAACTGTTGCTGACAAGACGACCCGTCAACTGCGGGCTCAAGGGCGGCGTTGCCGTTTCTGGCCTGCGTCACGATATCGGCAAGGCCGGCTATGAAAGCCGGATGGGTCCCCAGCGCCGGGACACGATAATACGCCGGCACGCCGAGCTTTTCGGCCGCCGACTTGTATTCGATATCAAGCTCGACCAGCGTTTCTGAATGTTCCGACACAAAGGCGATCGGCACAACGACAACGGCCGTTGAATCGTCTGCTGCGCGCTCGAGTTCCTGTTCCGTCGAGGGTCCAATCCATTCAAGCGGGCCGACCCGGCTTTGATAGCACACGGCCCAGTCAGCAACGGCATCGCCCAACTGGTTCATAACGCCGGCCGCAGTTTGTTCCACTTGCCACTGATACGGATCACCGCCAGCAATAACCTTCTTCGGCAGCCCGTGGGCGGAAAATAAAACGCGAAAAGGCTTTTCCCGGTCGATCTTCGACAGCGTTTGGCGGATAAGGTCCGCGTGTGCCTCCAATAATCCCTGTTGAGCCGCATAACAGCAGGGCGCGAACGTTGGTGCGAACAATCCCGTTTTTGCGGACGCTTGCTGCCAATCCCATAAAGATGATCCGGTCGTGGTTGTTGAATATTGAGGGTACAGAGGCAGCAGTACAATTTCGTCAGGCTCGAATTTTTTGACATCCCGCGCGGTCTCATCACTCATCGGATGCCAATAGCGCATCGCGGTAAAGACACGGTATTGATTCTGACCATCTGTCGCCGTAAGGCGTTTTTGCAATGCCTGCCCTTGCTCATGGGTAAGCTCCAACAGCGGCGATTTACCGCCGATATGCTCGTAAATCTTCTTTGCAATCGGCGCACGTTTTTTAGAGATAAATTTTGCCAATAGCCAACGGATTGGTTTAGGGGAATCGATTATGGCTGGGTCGTTAAAAAGATTAAATAAAAATGGCTGGACCGCATCGGGTCCATCGGGTCCGCCCAGATTAAATAAAACTATGGCAATTTTAGGCATACAACGGCCGTCCGGTTTTAAGTCGATGCATGATGATGTCCGCGCACGATTTCGGCAACCCGGATAACATTATCCGGTGGTGTTTCAGGTAAAATGCCATGGCCGAGATTAAAAATAAACGGCCCGCCCGACAGGGTTTGCAAAATGTTGATGGTCTCATCTTCTAATTTTTTTCCACCTTCACGAAGGATCTGATTATCCAGATTACCTTGAACGGTTTTTAAACCCTGTAGATTATCACGCGCCCAAGCCGGCGAAATATCACTATCAATACCGATACCATCAACACCGGTGTTCTCAGCATACTTGATGGTTTGATCACCCGCACCACGGGGAAATCCAATAACCGGCACATCCGGATTGTGTTGTTTGATGCCTGCTACAATTTCCCGGGTCGGTTGAATAATCCACCGGTCAAAATGTTCGGCTTCAAGTAAACCCGACCAGGAATCAAAGAGTTGTATGGTTTCAGCACCATTCTTAATTTGTTCAATAAGGTAATCCGTCGTCACCGGAACCAAAATATCGATTAGTTTTTGAAATCCATCCGGTTCCTCAATCGCCCATTTTTTAATCGTTGAACCGTCTTGCCCCGACCGGCCCTCAACCATGTAATAGGCAACGGTCCAAGGTGATCCGGCAAAACCTATTAAGGCAACGTTGTGCGGTAATGCAGCCGATAATTGCCGAACCGATTCAAACACCGGTTCTAAATGATCTAAAACCTTACTCACTTGGAGTTGTTTTAAGTCTGTTTCAGACCGGATCGGTTCTAAAACAGGTCCCACACCGCCTTCAAACCGAACGGACTGCCCCAACCCGTCAGGAATAACCAGAATATCGCTAAAAAGAATAGCCGCGTCGGGTTGAAACCGGCGCAGAGGCTGTAAGGCCGCTTCTACAGTTAAAGCCGGTGAATAACAAAACGATAAAAAATTCGGCGTATCTTCGCGCAATTTCCGGTATTCCGGTAAATAGCGGCCCGCTTGGCGCATAAACCAAAACGGCGGACGATCGAGCCTTTCCTGATGAAGTGCCCGAAGAAACAGTTTTTTATCTTGGTGAGAAGACAAAGGCGATTTATTCAAGTTATTACTCACTCACCTACACTATCTAATATTATATATAGAAAGGTTGAAGTAGTTGTTGTCCGCTGAATCTCGGGGATTATATCTTATCCCCAATTTCAATATGAAAATTTAAAAGGAAATTTTATACGGCTGTTTCCGGTATAAATTACTGTAAGAAAACCATCGGTACTTGGTTTCCTGCGTTTAAGAAGAACCTGTGAATTATGGGTAAAACATGAATGAATAAATTATTTCGATTGTTATAAACAATTTTAAGGCGGTTGTATGATTTTCGTTTTTAAATTTTCAGCTGTGTATACGAATCGTGCAACTTGCATGATATAAAGACCAATTCATTTTTGGCCCAGTTGTCCACATATATCGATACCGATTTTCTCAGTTATACAAATCACCAAACATTAATAATTACGCCTAAATTCAACGCTTATGAAAAATATACATCTTCATCTTATCTCGGATTCGACCGGTGAAACCGTTTCAATGGTTGCGCGTGCCTGTCTGGCACAATTTGAAGATGTTGCCGCCGAAAACCATAATTGGACATTGGTCCGCCAAGTCGATCAAATCAGTGAAATATTGGAATCCATAACGGAAGACCAGGGATTTGTGCTTTATACCCTCATTAATGCGGAACTGCGGCTCAAACTTGAGGAAGGGTGCCGCCAATTACAAATACCCTGTATCTCGATTTTAGATCCGATTATCAGCGCTATGGGAAGATATCTCGGTTCTGAAGTAAAAGGCCGGCCCGGTAAGCAACACGAACTGGATGCAGAATATTTCAACCGGATCGATGCCATGCAGTACGTCCTCAGTCATGATGACGGCCAAATGGCTTCTGATTTAAACGAGGCCGACGTTGTCATTTTGGGTGTTTCAAGAACCTCGAAAACCCCAACCTGTATTTATTTGGCAAACCGGGGCATTCGGGCCGCCAATATACCCATTGTGCCGGGTTGCCCTTTGCCCGTAGATGTCGAAAGCCTTACGAAACCTCTGGTTGTTGGCTTAACGAAAGACGCAAAAAGCCTGGTTCAAATTCGCCGTAACCGGCTACGCATGCTCAATCAGGACGAAGAAACAGATTATGTCGATATCAAAACGGTTTCAAAAGAGGTCAATGACGCCCATCGATTGTTCACGAGCAACAATTGGCCGGTGATTGACGTCACCCGCCGGTCGATTGAGGAAACGGCGGCGCATATCATGACAATCTATTCAAAACGCAACAAGGAGAGCCCCTGATTCAGCCGGCTTGTGATTCCAAAACGGCACTCGTTCTCGCTTCCGCCAGCAGCGCCCGCGCCTTGGTTCTCGAACGGGCCGGTCTACACTTTATTCGTGAACCGTCCGATATCGATGAATCGATTATCAAGCGGCAATTTCAAGACCGCCAAAAAACAGCTCAGGCCGCAGCCCAAGCCCTTGCCGAGGCGAAGGCTCTTGCCGTGTCGCCGCACCACCCGAAGGCTTTCATTATCGGTGCGGATCAAATGCTGGTATGTAATGGCCTTTGGTTTGACAAGCCAAAGGATTTTGCTGAGGCCCGCGCGCACTTAAAATTGTTACGTGGCCAAACCCATGAGCTCATCAGCGCGATTTGTGTGGCCCAAGATGAAAATATCCTTTGGCGGCATGTTGAAAGCACAAGGCTGACCATGCTCTCTTTCAGCGATGAATTTTTAGAAAATTATTTGCGCCAATCCGGTCCCGAGGTGCTTGAATCAGTCGGCGTATACCGATTGGAAAGCCTGGGCCCTCAGTTATTTGAAAACATAGATGGAAATTATTATTCAATTTTAGGCCTGCCGTTGCTGCCCTTGTTGGCATTTTTACGTAGGGCTAGAGTCATTAATATATAACGCGGCGGAGTCGCTGGACGTGACAAAAAACGAAACAATCAAAGCAGGTGTGATAGGCTGGCCGGTTGGCCACTCCCTTTCTCCGCGCCTACATGGGTTTTGGCTGCAGGCATATTCAATCAATGGAATTTATGAACCGATTGCGGTGAAGCCTGAAGACTTCCGCGATCAATTTCGCGGCCTTGCCGATGCCGGATATGCCGGCGTGAATGTGACCGTACCGCACAAAGAGGCCGCGTTGGCTAATGTCGATGAGGCTGACGACAATGCCCTTCGTATCGGTGCGGTTAATACGGTTGTTGTTCGTGATGACGGGTCATTGCACGGCAGTAATACGGATGGATTCGGTTTTATCGAAAATTTAAAAGACGGCGCCCCGGGCTTCGACTTCACGAATGGTCCGGCCGTCATTTTAGGAGCAGGGGGCGCGGCCCGGGCGGTCGTTACGGCATTAATCGATGCCGGCGTGCCGGACATCCGGCTAACCAATCGCACGATGTCGCGGGCCGAAACATTAGCAGATCAAATCGCGGGCCCCGTGACGGTCGTGCCTTGGGAGAAACGCGATGCCACCCTTAATGACGCACAGTTGCTAGTAAACACGACAACATTGGGCATGAACAACCAACCGCCGCTCGAAATCGATATAACGGGCTTACCGGATAACGCCGTTATCAACGATATCGTCTATGCGCCGCTGGAGACGGATTTAATTAAAACAGCCCGGGCGCGCGGCCTGACAACCGTCGATGGAATCGGCATGTTGCTGCATCAGGCCCGGCCGGGCTTCGCCCAATGGTTCGGCGTGCAGCCGGATGTGAGCCAGGCTTTGCGCGATCATGTCTTGGCCGGCGTGAAGGGGTAGGCGCATGGTGATCCTTGGATTAACCGGCTCGATCGGCATGGGCAAGTCGACGACGGCGAAATTGTTTCGGACACTCGGTGTGCCGGTCCACGATGCCGATGCCTGCGTGCACGCCATGATGGCGCAACACGGTGAGGCGGTAGATAAGGTGGGGGACGCTTTTCCCGATGCGTTGAAAAACGGCGCCATCGATCGCGGCATTTTGGGCCGGCTGGTATTTGACGATCAGGACGCCTTGGCCCGGCTCGAATCGATTCTGCATCCTCTGGTCCGTAAACATGAGCTCAAGTTTTTGGCTCATTGGGCGCGTCATCGCCGTCCCCTGGTCGTATTGGATATTCCGTTGTTGTTTGAAACCCATGGCGAGCAACGCTGCGATGCGGTTGCGGTCGTGACGGCCCCGGCGTTTATCCAGCGCCAGCGGGTCATGCAACGGGCCGGTATGACGGCCGAACGATTTACCGCGATCCTCGCGCGCCAGATGCCGGATGACGAAAAGTGTCAATACGCCGATTTTCTCGTGCCGACCGGACAAGGAAAGGCATTCAGCTTGCGTGTCGTGCGCAATATTGTCAGAGTGGCGAAGTCGATCCCCGCCAATCGATGGCGGCCGGCCCAGCAGGCGCTCTGGAAATATTCATAAACCGAAATGAAGATTCGATATGCGTGAAATAGTCCTCGATACCGAAACAACGGGATTCGACTCCGCCGGCGATGACAGGATCGTGGAAATCGGCTGCATTGAGCTGATCAATCATATTCCGACGAACAACACATTTCAGTGTTACATCAATCCCGAACGGGACATGCCCGAAGAAGCCTTTAATGTGCATGGGCTTTCATCGGAGTTTCTCGCAAAGCATCCTGTGTTTGCGGCAATTGCGGATGACTTTATCGCGTTTATCGCCGATTCACCGCTCGTGATTCACAACGCGAGTTTCGACATCGGTTTTATTAACGCGGAATTTAGACGCTTAGGCCATTCGCCGATTCCAAGCGACCGTGCGATTGATACCGTTTCAATGGCGCGGCAAAAATTCCCCGGCGCTCAGGCTAATCTTGATGCACTGTGCCGGCGCTTTCAAATCGACCTATCAGACCGGTCCTTGCACGGCGCGCTGAAAGATGCCCGCTTGTTGGCGCAAGTGTATTTGGAGCTGATCGGCGGCCGGCAACCAGACCTAGAGCTGGCGAAAGAAACACAACAACTTACTGCGGAAATCAAAGACCGGCCCGTGCAGCCGGCCCGGCCTCATGCGCCGACCCAGGCGGAAGAAAAAGCACACGCAGCCTTTCTCGAGAAATTAAACGAACCGATTTGGCAGGCCTCGTAAACGCCCCCCGTTCAATTGGTTAATTCAATGGACTAATTTGCCGCCGCCGGCTGTTCGCCGCCGCCTTTTTGCTGATTTTGTTTTTGTTGATTGTACAGCGCCATAAAATCGACCGGGCTTAATAAGACAGGAGGGAAGCCAGCATCCCGGGTTGCGTCGGCAACGATGTTGCGGGCAAACGGGAATAATAAACGTGGGCATTCAATCAACAGCATCGGTTCAATCTGATCGTTATTGGCTCTCAACGTAAAGACACCGCCATAGGACAATTCGACGAGAAAGGCGACCTGATTATCGAGTTTGCAATCAGCTTTGACGATGAGGACAACTTCGTACGTTTTATCCTGCAGCGGCTGGACGTTTACGTCGATGTGAACCGAAACGTCCGGCTGATTTTTTTGCATGAGAGCGTAAATGGTCGGCGCGCCGGGCACCTCGACGGACAAGTCCTTAATATATTGTGCCGAAACCATTAAGGAGGGTCCCTCGACGGTTGCCTCGCTTTCTGTGGTTACGGTTTCATCCGACGGGGTTGCATTTGAATCTTGCTCGGCCATGAGTTTCTCCTGATTACGAAATCTTATTGGACCTTGGCTAACATGCTTTGGGGACAGGAACAAGCAAGCGGCTATGCCTGAAAGCCGGGTTGTTGATTGTTATTTTAACGCTTTCGGCGGATCTTCCGGCGGCTTACGGCGGGGCCCGCCGTTTTTCTGATTGATTTCCCGGTATTCCCCTTCAATCGTCGGCCCGCCGCCGGGATGGTCGGGGCCGAAGGGCCCTTCGGGGCCTGTTTGAATATTAATTCGGCCGGAGGCTCTCCAGTATCGGGCCAGGGTGTGGCGCAGCAAGGCGCGAAACGGCGGTAAAAACAGTAAAAATCCAAAGCCGTCCGTGACAAATCCTGGTGTCAGCAAGAGGACCCCGGCAACCAACAGGCACAGGCCGTCAAAAACCTCGGTAAGGGGAAGCCGACCCTGATCGAGACTCAGCTGAACCTTTTGCAGTGTTGCCAGCCCCTGTTGGCGCAGTAAAAACGTTCCGATCATAGCCGTTAAAATGATGGCACCGATTGTCGGCCACAGACCAATTCTGCCGCCAACTTCGATAAAAACGGCAATTTCGGCAATGGGTATACCGACCATTAGGAGAAATATTATTGGCGCCATGCTTGCCTCGGCATCGGTTCGGGCTTATCTGATGATTGAATAGCGGCTTTTCTATCGAATGTCCGATACGGTGCTGGACCTCGGTGTGACAAGCCGTTAACGTATAAAACTGTTTAACCTACCGTATTAAAGCGGTCCAGCGGTCTTCGGGCCCGCAACAGCGGTTATTGAAACAATGGGCGATTTTCAATTCTTCGACATTATCTTGTTTGCCATGATTGCGGCATTTCTCGTGCTGCGTCTGCGCAGCGTCTTGGGCCGGCGTGACGGTCACGATGGCAGCGGTCACCGCGATCCGTTTTCGCGCCGTCAAACGACCGATGAAGCCGACGATAATGTCATTCCGTTACCTGATAACAACAAGAGCTTAGATATCGAACCGGCGGCCGAGGAAGACGTCGAAACGGCAAAAGCCGACGATCCGTTATCACAAGGCATCGCCGAAATTCGCAAGGCCGACCCGACTTTCAACATGAACGAATTCGCATCGGGGGCGAAAGTTGCGTTTGAAATGATCCTCGGTGCTTTTGCCGAAGGCGACTCACAGTCCTTGAAGCCTCTTTTGAATTCCGATGTCTATGCCAACTTTGAGCAGGCTATTCGCAACCGCGAAGATGCCGGTGAGGAACTGGAATACACATTGATCGGCATTAAGTCCGCCGATGCCGTTGAGGCTTTCATGGAAAAATCTTATGCTCATGTCACGATCAAGTTCGTGAGTGAGCAAGTAAACGCCCTAAAAGATAAAGACGGCAATGTTATTGACGGTGATCCGGATCGTATTATTGAAGTTACCGATTTCTGGACATTTGCCCGCAACACCAAATCCTCGGACCCCAATTGGTCGCTGGTTGCCACTCGCAGCCTTGATTAAGGTGTTCCAAATTTCCCGATCCATTGTCGGGTCGTTTCTTTTCTTCATATTTTTAATAGGTATTTTGAGCGCTTGTGGCGAAACCACAATGCGCACCCAGCCCGGCGCGCGTGATATGGCGCCACGCCTCGAGGCCACATCGTTTAACCAGTTGGCGAATTGGCAAAATGATCGCCATGGCCGTGCGTTGCGTGCTTTTGCGCGCTCTTGTACGGCCTTGATGAAAACGCCTGATCACAAAACAATTCAAAGTTTTGACAAACAATTTTTTGCCCGGGATTGGAAAGACGCCTGCCGCTCGGCTGCCGGTATCGATAAAAACAACCACCATGCGGCACGCTGGTTTTTCGAACGCTGGTTTGTGCCCCATCGCATTGTGACTGGAAAAACATCACCGGGATTGTTCACCGGTTATTATGAGGCCGAGCTCAATGGATCGTGGCGCAGAACGAACAGATTTAATGTGCCGCTCTATGCCAAACCAACAGATCTCATCGCCGCCGACTTGGGCCAATTCTCATCGGCGCTGAAGGGCAAGCATATTGCGGGCCGCCTTCGCGGCAACAGACTCATTCCCTATCATTCGCGCCGGGAAATAGAAAACGGCGTTTTACGAGGCAAGGGCCTTGAGTTGCTGTGGGTCGACAGCGTGGCGGACGCTTTCTTTTTGCATGTTCAAGGCTCCGGGCGCGTAAAAATGACAGACGGGAGCATCGTGCGTGTCGGCTATGCCGCGAAGAACGGTCGCCCCTACGTATCCATTGGGCGCGAGCTCATTAGGCGCGGCGCAATGGCGAAAGAAAATGTTTCCATGCAATCCATCCGCACTTGGTTAACCGCCAACCCTCACAAGGCCAGCGATCTTCTTGCCGCCAACCCCTCTTATATATTTTTCCGCCGCCTAAAAGGCACCGACGTGATTGGCGCCATGGGCGTCGGCCTAACGCCGGGCCGCAGCCTCGCGGTCGATCGCCGTCATGTGCCGTTGGGCGCGCCGCTATGGCTTGATACCCGGGACCCGCTTGACGAGCGCCGCCCCCTGCGCCGCTTGATGATTGCTCAGGACACGGGTGGTGCGATCAAAGGGCCGGTGCGCGGTGATATATTTTGGGGCTTCGGGGCCGAAGCGGCCCAACGTGCCGGGCAAATGAAATCCCGCGGCACGTATTATGTGTTGCTGCCCAAAACCATTTGCTGTTAGCCCTAACAAATTGATTTCAATACCATTCTGATGCTTGTCATCACCGCAACAAGCCCTCATGCTGAGCGGCATGGTTGAGTCAAAAACCCACGACACAAAATTTCGCGTCGGTTTGTTTGTCACGTGCCTGGTCGATTTGATGCGCCCGGCCGTGGGCCACGCAACGCTCAAGCTGCTGGAAGATGCCGGCTGCGATGTCGGCATACCGGTTACGCAAACCTGTTGCGGTCAACCGGCCTACAACGCGGGCGATGCGAAAGACGCCCGCACGATTGCGGCGCAAGTGATCGAAACATTTGAGCCGTTCGAATATGTGGTGACACCGTCCGGTTCGTGCGCCAGCATGCTGAAAATTCATTATCCGAATCTCTTTAAAAACGAGATTGATTGGAAAAGCCGCGCGGAAAATTTAGCGGCCAAAACATTTGAGCTAAGCTCGTTCCTCACCGACGTTTTAAATCAAAAAATATTTCACGCACCTTGCTCGGGCAAAACGACGTATCACGACGGTTGCTCCGGCTTACGCGAGCTCGGCATTAAGCGTCAGCCGCGGGTGTTACTCGAGCAAGCCGGCGGAATTGAACTCGTGGAAGCGAAGGAGGCGGAATCCTGTTGCGGTTTCGGCGGATTGTTTTGTGTGAAGCATGCCG
>CALINB010000334.1 GCA_938045325.1 uncultured Rhodospirillales bacterium
TAGCGGCACCCTAGCTCGTTCAGCGTGCCAGGCATTGCTTCGTGACTTTCGTCACAGCGGAAGATGGCAGTCCGGCGTATGAATCCCCATATGCATGGACTAGATTTGACTGAGTATTTAATCACGCGTTGAGGAGGTTCATCATGAAATCGTTATGTTATGTTTTGTTGGCTGGCGGGATGTTTATCATTTCCATTCCGGCTTCGGCGCAATTCGGTTCAACACAAGTTCCCGCCGTTACGGTTCCCAGCACGACGCAAGGGATGTCCGATGCGGCTACGCAGGCTGCCCGGGACGCCATGATGAAAGAACAACAGAAAAAGGCGAAAAAAGAAGCTGAAATGGCAAAACAAAAAGCCGAAGAAGCCATGAAGAACGCAACCGAGAAAATGAAGAAATAAATCGGCAGACTATTTTTGCTTTTTTTATGTGGCGGTAAATAAACTTTGCGCCATCCATCCGGCGCCATCCTTGAGTTGCAACAATGCCCAGCCGCCGCGTTGTTCGACGATATAGCCGGCATGGGTGCCGCGTTTGATCTTCCCGACAATCTTGCATGAGGTTCCGGCGCAGCGGCGAAGGTTTGCCCGGTTGGCGAGAATTTGAATTTTTCGTAACTGGGGCAGGGTGACGCGACTTGGGTGCAACACATCACTATTAAATTTTATGTGTTTTTTTGTTGGCGGAAGGGGGCGGGTCCCCTCAAGGTCCGCTTTGCCGTTAAGGGGCCACAGAATATTACCCGTTGGCGCGAGCCCCCAGGCCTGCAGTGCGGCTTTCGGGCATGACGGCAAATCCTCGACACCCAAACGCGCACGCCAGCCCGATTGCAGTAAATTGTCATGAACGTTTTTTGCGACATCAGGGCGTACCAAGTTCACCACCGTATGGCCGATAATCTGTCCGCAAGCCGAAAATAAGATGTAAGCAAACCGCATCCCAAGCGCAGCGTGACCCGCCCAGCCGGACAACTCCATTGTTGACGGCGATTTCGAATATTTAACGGTATCGATGTGGCCGGCCGGAATGGACATGAGCGACCAAAGCTCTAAGAGGTGCCGGTCTTTCAGATCATAGGATTGAACGGTAACCGGTTGCTGCTGCTCTTCTATTACCGGCGCTTTCGGCGGTCTGAGTTTGGGCTGATGAGTTGAAACGTGTGTTTCCGGTTCATTGTCCAGGAATGAGGCATACTCCGGGTGAATCAACAGCAGAATACCGCTTGAGATGATTGCAATCACAAAGCCGACGGCAAGGACCTGAAGAATACGAATGATCATATCAGAACGTTCATTGTCATGGCCCATGGTTAAGGTCCATAGTCATAACCATGAAAGCCGGTATTATAAGGAATGTATAAAGAAAATTCTTCCGGCAAATAGCCTTGGCGGTACGATTGGGAATATCCAAAAGGCTATGATGAAGCCCGTTCGATTTAGAGGAAGCCGTTTGTGACAACCGATCAAATCATATTGTTTTCAATATTAGGACTGGTGTTCACCTTCCTCATTTGGGGCCGCTGGCGTTACGATTTGGTCGCGTTTTCGGCCCTCATGCTGGCTCTGATTATGGGGGTCGTTCCCATCGAAAACGCATTTGTCGGTTTCGGCCACCCGGCGACGGTGGTAATAGCGTTGGTGCTGGTCATCAGCCGCGGGTTGTCGAACTCGGGTGTGATTGAGTATCTCGCCAATAAGGTTATCGATGCGACCCGGCCGTTATTTTTTCACATCGGCATTATGGCATCTGTTTCGGCATCACTATCGGCGGTGATGAATAATGTCGCGGCCTTAGCGCTGTTAATGCCGGTTGACCTGCAGGCCGCGAAGAAAGCCAAACGCAGTCCGGCGTTAACCCTCATGCCGCTGGCGTTTGCCTCGATCCTCGGCGGCATGGTGACCTTAATCGGCACGCCGCCTAATATCATTATTGCCGCTTTCCGCGGTAAATCCCTGGGTGAACCCTACCATATGTTTGACTTTGCGCCGGTCGGCGGGATCTGCGCCCTCGTCGGCGTTTTGTTTATCGCGTTCATCGGCTGGCGCCTGATTCCCAAAGCGCGTACGGAGCATGACAGTCCCGAAGAGCTGTTCGAGGTTGAAAATTATATTGCCGAGCTGAAAGTATCCGAAGACAGCAAAGCCGTCGGTCAACGGATCGGTGAATTAAGACAAGTCGCCGAAGATAACGACACCCAAATTTTGGCGCTGACCCATGAAGGGGATCGTATCTCCGCCGCCGCACAACATATCGCCGTTTTTGCCGGCGATGTTATCGTGGTGAAGGCCGGGCCCGAAGCGATTGAAAAATTCACCGCCGCTTTGGGGCTTGACTATGTGGACACGGATGCCGGCCCCGGTATCCTTGAAGGCAAAGATTTTGAAATGCGCGAAGTCGTCGTGCCGCCCGGTGCCTTGATCGAGGGTCGTTCGGCGGTGTCGCTGCATCTGTTGGCGCGCAATGGCGTTAATTTGCTTGGCATTTCGCGTGAGGGTGAACAATTTCTTCAACGGGTGCGCAGG
>CALINB010000335.1 GCA_938045325.1 uncultured Rhodospirillales bacterium
ATTGACGATCATGATATCACCGATCACGCGGGCTTTGTGACTGTGGGATTCGTGGTCATCGAGCGTGATTTGCGACACGACTTTCGGGTTTTTCGGATCGGCAATATCGACAATCGATGTACCAAGATGATCTTTATTCGGAATATGTCCGATATAAGCATAGTTACCGTCAACATAGACTTGTCCGGCACCGGGTAAATCTAGGTGGGATACGCGGTTAACGTTATGGGCGATGGCATCACCGTTGGGCTGGGGCATATTCAAGGTTCTTTTTGAATCACATTAATCGAAATCGTATAATCTAGTGGGGTTGTCGACCAAGACTTGTTTTTGAATGTCGGCATCCGGAATCCAAACGGCGAGCATGTCACAAAGATCGCCATCGTTCGGCATCGGTTTTTTGACCATAACGTGCGGCCAATCGGTCCCCCATATCACTTGTTCTGGCGCAGCCTCGATGAGAGCGTGGGCAAACGGAGTTGTATCGGCATAGGGGACGTCGCCCGATGAAATTCGATACGGGCCTGTCAGTTTCGTCCAGCATTTGCCCGCTTGCATGAGGCGGAGCAGGGCCTGAAAGCCGGGAATGGATGTGTCCTGTCCGGGCCGTATATAGCCAAGATGACCGACGGCGATATTGGTTGGAAACTCCGCGAACATCTCATCGAAATTCGGATAGTCGTCGACGTGAACGAGAAACTCGACATGCCAGCCCATCGGCTTGATGCGCTCGGCCATGGCCTTGACGTCATCGAGCGGGATGTCACCGGATGGATCGGCAACATCGACGAGGTTAAATCGAACACCGCGGACACCGGCGTTATGCATAACTCGAAGCTCTGATTCATCGATCGAGCCATCGACGACAGCGACGCCGCGCACGGGCATCGCCGTTTCCGCCATGGCCTTCAGCATGACCGTATTATCCGTGCCGTAAATACTTGGTTGAACAAGAACTGCTTTCTCGACACCAAGAGTTGAAAGCATTTGATTGTAGTCCGCCAGCAGGCAATCCGGTGGGGTATAGATGCGATCTGGTGAGTAAGCGAAATCCGAGATCGGCCCGCAAATATGTGCATGGCTGTCACACGCACCCACCGGCATTTTGAAATTCGGCGCTCTTGGAGACGGATCGGGTGCAGCGCATAAGGGCGCGTTTGGCGGGGCATCAATCATAGATCGTTCCTTTGTTAAGTGTTTTTAGCGCAGGCATAGAGTAAAAAATTACATGGTAACCAATTTAGCAATTGGTGAACGGAATGGAACGAAAGCACATTTAAAAACACTTTTAAATCTTTGAAATTCTCCCGATTTTCTTGACTCAATTACTCAAGCAGTCGATAGTTGCTTTAACGTATATGGTATACATGCCGATACACAAACAAGTTTAAACATGGGAGGACATCAATGACTGACTTTTGGATTCCACGCCGTACGTTACTGAAAGGCTCCGCTGCTGCTCTCGGCACGGCCGCTTTAACGACTTCCCCGATCTCCAGCGCCTTTGGTGCAAAATTTCCTTCAAACCCGCTCAGCGTTATGGTTGCAACACGTGAAGGCGGTGGTGCCGACCGTAACTTGCGCGCTTTTTGGAGTGTTTGGAAAAAATATTTGAAGACCCGCATGGAAGCATCTTTCTATCCGGGCGCTGCCGGCCGCGTCGGTTATGAAAAATACATGGGTATCGCTAAACCTGATTGCTATACCTTGTTGTTCGGGAACATGGGCCCAGAAATTCTGAATTGGGTCGTTTCGCCGCCGCGCGGTTTCAAGTATCCGGGTGACTACGTTTATTTCAATCAAATCGACGCCGACCCCGGAATCATTTTTGTCGACAACAAGCGCAGCAAGATCAAAACCATTGATGATCTTGTTAAGCTCGGTAAGAAGCGTCCGCTCAAAGTCGGTGTTAGCCGTGTCGCCCATCCGGCGACCTTGGGTATCTTAGCGCTCGGTAAAGAACGCGGCTTTGGCGTGAACGTCATTCCGCTGTCCGGCGGCAAAAATACCCGCAACGGCGTGAAGTCGGGTGAAATGGACTGCGGCGCGTTACCGGCCGGCGGTATTGTTCGCCGTTGGAAGAACTTCCGCATTTTGGCGCACTTCGATAATCGTGAAATCGGCGGTAGCCTCGGAAAGAGAATGTACAACGCCCCGTCCGTGAATAAGCATTTCGGGACTAATTTCCCGGCGCTGATCGCAGGCGCGCGTGCCTTTGCTATTAAAGCCGAAGCGATCAAGAAGCACCCGGACCGTTTTAAAATCCTTGAGGATACCGCCCGTAAGGTATTCGACGATCCGGATTTCGAGAAAAATTACAAGAAAACCAAGGCCCCGTGGGAGCTGATCAAGTACGGTGATCGTGCCGCTTGTGAGCAGTACCACAAAGACATCTGGGCAGTGGGCTCGCAGTTCAAGGATTTGATGAAGGGTAAAGCCTAATCGTCTTTTGAGCGCCTTGTATATTGAGTATAGTCAATGAGTTGGGCGGTGCCTATGATCAGGTACCGCTCAATTCTGTTGAGGC
>CALINB010000336.1 GCA_938045325.1 uncultured Rhodospirillales bacterium
TTGTAATAATCGAGACCCGCTTCTTTGAGGGCCTTGGCTTGTTCCTCCGTGACCATGCCGAGAGTCATGCAGGTTTCAAGGCCGAGTCCTCGCACTTCACCGACCAATTCGACGACTTGATCGACATCGCGGTCCTTTAACTCACGCCACGCCGCACCCATACAAAACCGGGTCGCGCCCGCCGCCTTCGCCGTTTCAGCCGCTTTGCGCACGTCATCCAAATCCATCAGCTTATCGGCGCCTAAGCCGGTGTCGTAATGACTGCTTTGCGCGCAATACTTGCAGTCCTCCGGGCAGCCGCCGGTTTTGATCGATAATAATGTCGAGAGCTGAACCTGATTAGGCTTCCAGTATTGGCGATGGATCGTTTGCGCGCGGAACAAAAGATCGTTCAAGGGTAGAGCGAACAAGGCTTCGATTTCGTCACGCGACCAATCAAAACGAATATCGGCAGGTTCTTGTGTCTCGGTGGGCGCGGGTTTATCCAGCATTCAGCTCTCCCCTTATAAAATCGTCTGCACCGCCGCCTCAATGCCATCATAGGCACGATGAAGGTCTTCATCGGCGATACAATACGGCGGCAGCACATACATGACATTGCCGAGCGGACGAATCAATAACCCTCGTTCCATGAAATAGGCTTTCAAGGCCGGTCCGATGCCCGCAGTATAGCCGGAATCAGCGGCTTTGACGTCAATCGCAGCGATGGTCCCCGTTTGGCGCGGACATTCCAAAGGCGCGAACGCGGCAAGTTTTTCGAGCCTGTCCTTATGGATTTTAGCAATAACATCGATCCGCGATTGCGTTTCGGAAGACACCGTCAGTTCCAACGAAGCCAGTGCCGCGGCACAGCCCAGGGGATTCGCCGTAAACGAATGGCCGTGGGTAAACGCCTTGTCAAAACTTTCATCCAAAAACACCGCATAAAGTTCATCGCGGCAAACAGTCGCCGATAACGGCATAAACCCGCCGGTCAATCCTTTCGAGAGACAAATGATATCGGGAACGACATCCGCTTTACGGCACGCAAACAAATCACCGGTGCGCCCAAACCCGGTCATGACTTCATCGAAGATGACCAACACGCCGGCGGTTTGCAGTTTTTGCACAAAAGATTTCAGAAATTCCGGCCGGCACATGCGCATGCCACCAGCCCCCTGCACCAGCGGCTCCAGGATCATGGCGCAGGTGTCGGCACCGTGTTCGTTTAAGTATTGCTCGAGCGCTAGAAAACTTTTTTTTTCTTTTGTTTCGACATCGTCATCGCCCTGCCAGGTTGCGGGAAACGGCAATGTACCGACGTCGAACAGCAGCTCCTGCCAGGCATCGAAAAAACCGGAGCTTTGCCCAACCGACATCGCGCCGACCGTATCGCCGTGATAGCCGCCCTCGAAAGCCAGAAACTTTTTGCGCGCCTCACCTTTGTTACGCCAATACTGAAACGTCAACTTGAGCGCGACTTCGACCGCCGTTGAACCATTATCGGAATAAAACACACGGGAAAGATCGCCAGGCAATACGTTTGATAGTTTTTCCGCAAGCCTCACCGCCGGTTCGTGGGTGAAGCCGGCGAAGATGACATGTTCGAGCTGTTCGGCCTGCCGGGCAATCGCTCCGGCGATTTTGGGATGGCCGTGACCGTGAGTGTTAACCCACCAGGACGAAATCAGATCGAGATATTCGTTCCCATCGGCGTCGAACAGCTTTGCGCCGTCGCCGCGCACGATCGGAATCGCATCGGGTGCCGTTTGTGCCTGGGTAAACGGATGCCAAATGTGATTTTTATCGGCAGCGATGATGGCTTTAGGGTCTTTCATTTATTTATCCCCGTAACGCCTTCGCTAAACGCATCGCGGCACGGCCCAATGATTTGGTATTTAACGGTTTGATCCGAGAAAGCTGCCACAACACGCGCGTACGCCCATAGGTTTCGATAGCCGCGACATTTGCCGCGTTGCGCGAGCCGTTGGTGATCACACCCAAAACGGTACACTTTTTATCGTTTAACGCCTTTAACGTGAGCAGTGTATGATTGATCGTGCCGAGACCACTGCGCGCGACCACGATTACCGGCAACTTGAACTTTTTAATGAGATCAATCATGAGCGCGCGTTCGTTGAGCGGCACCAACACGCCGCCCGCGCCCTCTACAACAAGGGGCCGTTCGGATTTCGGCAGCCGAAACCGGTTCATGGCAATTTTCACCCCATCGCGACGCGCTGCTTCGTGGGGAGACAAAGGCTGTTTCAATTCATAGATTGAGGGAAACAAGACAAGGTCATCATGGCACACGAGATTTTGAACCGTCGCGGTGTCCGTGCCGTCGGCGAGGCCCGATTGCACCGGCTTCCAATAATTACCTTTGAGGGCCTGCACCAAGCACGCTGCGGTAACGGTTTTGCCGATATCGGTATCGGTACCGGTTACGAACACGCCGCCAGCCTTCTGAATCGTGTCAACGATACTGGTCACGATGACATCCGTGTAAACATGCCGTAGGCGACTTGATAGGTAATTTTCAATGAACCTTTACGGTCCAAGTGACGCAACACACGGCGCATTGAACCGGCGGACAACGGCTTGTGTCCGCGCACCGGCGTCGTCGCGCCAATGGCTTTCAGCGTCATGAGAAAATCGTGCGCCGTATCGTAAGTTTGCAGGATCGCTTCTTCTTCGATTGAGCCTTCACCGGAAACCTCATCATTGTCCGGCCAAAAACCGTCAATGGTCGCCGCACTCGGAAATGCCGGGGTTGCCGCGCTCAAACCGAACATCCGGTGCACATCCCGCCACTCACTGAAGGTGCCTTGCACCAGGGTTGCGAACGCCAAATGACCGCCGGGGCGCAACAAACTTGAGAGGCGCGCCAGACTTGTTTCAAGGTCCTCGAACCATTGAAAGACAAGTGAAGCACAAATTAAATCGAAGCCGCCTTGAACGCACGGCGTTTCGCCGTCCATCTGGATAAACTCGATATCGAAAGAATGCGGTATCGATTGCCGGCAATGCTCGACCATCGTGGGCGCGATATCGGAAACGGTCCAATCGGCATTGGCGATGGCGGGCATTAATGCTCGTGTCAAATAACCGGTCCCGCAGCCCACTTCAAGAACACGCGGATTCGAATTCAGCGGCAATCGTTGAATTCTCCCAGCAAGATTTTCGGCAACCGATTTTTGTAAACCCGCCGCCGTCTCGTAATGGGGCGATGCCTGGTCGAAGGCATGAATGATTTTAAATTTTTGCGATGTCATGAATTTACGGCAAATTCCCGGATGCGGTCGGCGCACCAATTTGGCGCACTTAACGGTAGCAAGTGTGCGCCATTGTGCCAATGTAACTTGGTATTTTTTCGCGCGGGGAAACACGCTTCACTCAGTGCTTTTGGCACAATCGTATCCTGTAGCCCGGCCAAAGCCATGACGGGGGCTGTTTCGCGGGCCAATGTTTTTCGCATATCCCAATCGCGCAACCACGCAAGCCCCTGAACAAGGGCCTCGTGATCAAGGGTTTCGACGGCTTCGCTTTGGCCGCAGGTTTTCAAAAAATCCGTGACAACGGCCGGCGCATTTTTTCGGCATTGATCGGTCATAACGCTCAGAATACGGGCATCGAGCCCAGAAGGGAAATCATCAGCGGCTAAAAATTTACTAAATCCGTTAATCGAGACCAGTTTTTGCCAGGGAAATGGTTTGTTTTTTAACAACCACATGAAACCCAAAGAATGTCCGACGGCGATCACCGGACTGGAAATCTTTTCCGGCATTTTTGTACCGCCGCCGCGAAACCCAAGATCGACCGTAACCGTCTGAAAATCCGCCAAGGCCGAACAGATCCCGTCCCATAAGTGAGCATCGAATCCCCAGCCGTGCACAAAAACGATGACGGGCTTGGCATTCATGATGCGTTGGCCTGTAAGGCCGCCAACTCGGGCACGAGATCCAGGAGCGTTTGAATGTGCTGCTCGGTATGCGCGGCACTCAGGGCGAAGCGAATCCGGCTCGATCCCTGGGGTACCGTCGGTGGGCGGATCGCAACACCCAGCACGCCGGCATCTTCCAACATGCGGCTGGCTATTAAGGTTGCTTCAACAGAACCGGTGAGCGCCGGCACAATTTGTGTCGTCGAACCAGCCGTGGCAATCTGATGGTCGCTCAACGATTGCCGCAGTCGCTTGGCGTTGTCCTGAAGCATGGCGCGATCACGATCCAATGACGACACCAGATCGAGGGCCGCGTCTATGGCGCCCAATAAACCCGGCGGCAAGGCGGTGGCGTAAATCAAGCCGCCGCATTTATTGACCAGATAGTCCTTGAGTTTATTCGAGCATGCGATGTACGCGCCGAACGAACCAAGCGCTTTGCTGAATGTTCCCATCACACAATCGATTTGCCCGGGCATGATTGCCGACAAACCCGCGCCCTGCGGACCCAAAACGCCGGTCGCATGCGCTTCGTCGATAAAGAGAAACGCGTCATATTTCTGGGCCAAGTCGGTCAACGCGGTTATATCAGCACAATCGCCGTCCATGCTGAAAACGGACTCGGTCAATATAAAACGTGGCGCGATGTTATCACCGTGCTTTTGCAACAGCGTTTCGAGATGATCGTAATCGTTATGGCGATAACGTATTTGACGGACACCGGCGGCATGACAGCCATGATGAATGCTTGCATGCACAAATTTATCGGTAAACACCAAAGGTGCATTACCCAAAACCTCTTTATCGAAGATCGCGGGCAAGACGGAGGCATTGGCTTGGTAGCCGGAATTAAAAATCAAGGCTGCTTCGGTTCTCTTAAACGCCGCAAGTTTTTCCTCAAGTTCCGTATGAATTTCCAGCGTGCCCGTCACCAGCCGTGAAGCGCCGGCTCCGGCCCCCCACTTTTGTGTCCATGCCGTCGCGCGTTCGATCAGCGCCGGATGTTGAGCCAAGCCGAGATAATTATTCGACGAAAAATTGATCAGCTTTTTACCGTTTCGTTCGATAACGGCAGCACCGTCCGGACGGCCCGGCACGAGGGTGCGCAAACGGTTTTCCGCTTTAAGCGTTTCAAGATACGCTTGCCAGTAATGTTCAAACGACGGCATTCGTCACACCCGCACGTAAATCGGTATCATTTCTAAGAGAAGACTGTATCAGGTCGTGTTACGCCGTTCGAGCCGCCGGACGAGTCTCGGGGTCGAGCGCATGGAACGCCTGAGAACCAGAGCTTCGGGCTCTTCTTCGGAAACCGGCGTGGTTAAATCATCGATATCTTTCTCGGCCTTGACGTTGGAAGCCGCCTTTTGCATGGTTTCGGCGAAATCTTCGGCCTGGAATAACGCCGCGCGGGTGTCTTTATTCAAGGCCCGCACTTCGATCTGACGCAGAATTTTCTTTACTGTCACATTGCGTTCCGGTGTGCGATGGCACTTTAACAAATGCACCCGGGTGATCGATTTCAGGCTATCGATAATAAATTGGAGATTTTGGCGCGGCTCACACCAGCGCACGTAAGCCGCTACCGTCCAAGGATGCGCCGGCAACGACTTCAAACCCCGGTCTTCACACCATTCGGCAAAGGCCCGCCACTCTTTATCGTACAGCCGCGTCGCCATAACGTCCCTACTCCAGGGCCCAATCAAGGCCGATATCGACGGCGGGGGCTGACTGGGTAATTCGCCCGACGGAAACCGTATCGACACCGGTCTCGGCAATCGCACGAATGGTCTCAAACGTCACGCCGCCGGATGCTTCGGTTTTTGCCTTGCTGCCGACCAACGCGACCCCCTGCTTTAACTGTTCGGTATTCATATTATCGAACATAATGATATCGGCACCGGCGGTAACGGCTTGTTCGACTTGGTCCAAGGTGTCGCATTCGACTTCGATCGATGTCAGGCCGGCTGCGCGGGCGCGCTTCACGGCTTCTTCGATCGAACCGCTGACGGCGATGTGGTTGTCCTTAATCAAGACCGCATCGTCGAGGCGCATACGATGGTTCGTCGCGCCCCCCATGCGGGTGGCGTATTTCTCAAGAATTCTTAAACCGGGAGTCGTTTTTCGCGTATCCAGCAAAACCGCGTTTGTCCCGTCAATCAGCTCGGCATAAGAGCGCGTCAACGTCGCGATGCCGGATAAATGCTGCAGAAAATTCAACGCCGTGCGTTCGGCCGTTAAAAGCCCACGCGCCGGGCCGCGCACTTTGGCGAGAATATCACCTTTTTCAAGCTGATCGCCATCGGTGGCTTTTGCTTCAAAAGTACAAGCCGGTTCAATTTTAAAGAAGACGCGTTCAGCAACGTCCAAGCCTGCGGCCACCATGGTCTCGCGGGCCCGCAATGTGCCGTGATAACGAGCATCGACGGGGATCAAGGCTTGCGATGTTATGTCGCCCGCCCCAACATCTTCGGCAATCGCCGCATCGATCACAGGGTCGATTGCGTCCCAGGCTTGTATCGAAATGGTTTTACTCCGCTGCGGCTTGTGCCGGGCTCGCCGCCGGCGGGGTCATCTCCAGCATTTTGTCCAGAGGCTTTTTCGCCAGAATGCGCAAGTCTTCCGGAATCTCGATGCGTGGTGCGTTGTTGACCATGCACAGATAAAGTTTTTCAAGCGTGTTCATGGCCATAAACGGACAGCTTGCGCAATTACAGGTACCATCGGCGCCCGGCGCGGGAATAAATGATTTCTGCGGCGCCTGCTTCATCATCTCATGAATGATGTGCTGTTCCGTCGCAACGATGAATTCCTGTTTGTGGGAATCGCGCGCGTATTGAATGATCGACCGGGTCGAGCCCACATGATCGGCATGTTTGAGAATGGACTCCATGCACTCTGGATGGGCAATAACATCCGCTTCGGGGTGCTGGCTTTGCAGCTTAATCAGTTCACGTTCGGAGAATTGATCATGCACGATACAGGAGCCCGGCCAGAACGTGAGATCGCGGCCGGCTTGACGGGCAACAAAATTTCCGAGGTGTTGATCAGGCGCAAACAAGATCGGCTTATCGGCCGGTAATTGACGCACGATCGTTTCGGCGTTCGCAGACGTGACAATCACATCGGAAAGCGCTTTCACCTCCGCCGAGCAGTTAATATACGTCACGGCAATGTGGTCGGGATGCTTTTCGCGGAACGCGCGAAACTCATCGGGCGGACATGATTCTTCGAGCGAACAGCCCGCATCCGCATCAGGCAGCAACACTGTCCGTGCCGGATTAAGAATCTTTGCAACTTCGCCCATGAACCGAACGCCGCAAAAGACGATGACATCGGCATCCGTGGTTGCCGCCGTCCGAGACAGATCAAGCGAGTCGCCGACGAAATCGGCTAGGTCCTGGATATCCGGATCTTGATAATAGTGCGCCAGAATGACGGCGTTGTTTTCACGGCGCAAACGATCGATCTCGGTCTCGAAGTCGAGATAAGGATCAAGCTGATCGGCGGTAATAACATCCGCACCCGGGCGAACAACTGTTTCCACAGTGAAACTCCTTTACGCGCCCCGGATACTACCGGAACTTTCCTTAAAAAAGTCCTGAATTATTAATATGGTCGCTTTTTGTTCATTGCAACCAAGATGGCCATGTAAATATTACAACGGGCCATGCAGAGCCGTCTTTGAGTTTCATCAAATTTGTTAAAAATGTTGGAATTCCGGGTTTTTTAACTCTAAAGGCCATGCCGCCGGCGCAGAATGGTGCCACGCCCGTCATGGGTATCCTGATAAAATACGCTGATTTCAGCGAGCGCCTTTTGCCAGTCCGCTTCGGCTTTTTTTACATCCGCCTGAACTTCAACCGCATCAACACCGGCCCGGTGCAGGAACAAAAATTGATCGCGCAGGATATGACCGACCGCCCGGATTTCGCCGGTAAAGCCATAGCGGTCGCGCAAGACCCGCGCGGTTGAAAAATTCCGGCCGTCCCGAAATACCTCAAACTCGAGAGCAATTAATTCGAACTTCTTCAGGTCATCCGCAATCAATGACGGATGATCTGCACTGCTCAGAACCACCCCCAAAGGGGCTTCGCGTTTTTTTAATGTTTCTTTTTCCTGCTGCCAGCGGGCTAACGAAATCAACGCAGGCCCCTCAGGCAAGGCGTCATGATCGGCGACACGCGTCCAGGGATCGTTGGTGGCTTGGCCGTTTTTAATCAGTACCATACAAGCGCTCCTTAAACGGCTCGTCGCCGATTCGGCGATAAGTTTGCAGAAACGCTTCGCCGTCCTCGCGTTCCGATAAATACGTATTCACGATCGCCGCGACAGCATCGACGACGGTATCTTTTGAAAAAGCCGGGCCTAAAATTTTTCCGATCGCCGCATTTTCCCCGGCATCGCCGCCGAGCATAACCTGGTAATACTCTTCGCCTTTACGGTCGACGCCGAGAATGCCGATATGACCGACATGATGGTGGCCACAGGCATTAATGCAGCCCGACATTTTAATTTTAAGATCGCCGATGTTGTGCTGCAATTTCAAATCGCCGAAACGCTGACTGATTTGCTGCGCAATCGGAATCGAACGCGCGTTGGCGATGGCGCAATAATCCAAACCCGGACAGCAAATAATATCCGTCGCCAGCCCGACATTCGGCGTCGCCAACTCACCGCGTTTCAACTCCTGCCATAAATCGTAAAGCTCGACTTTTTTGACATCCGCCAATACGAGGTTTTGCTCATGGGTCACGCGGATTTCGCCGAAACTGTATTTGTCCGCCAGATCCGCCATGAGATCCATTTGATCCGCCGTTGCGTCACCGGGAATACCCCCGACGGGTTTCAGGGAGACGGTTACGATCCCGTAGCCGGGCATTTTGTGTTCCGCAACGTTACGCGCCACCCAATGGGTGAAAGCCTGATCGGCCAAGCGCTTCTCTTCGAACGGCGGTACCGTCGCCTCAAGGGTTTCATAGGCGGGCGGTGCGAAAAACGGTTTGAGCCGTTGCAGCTCAGCTTCAGGTAATTCGTACGCCGGATCGTCCTTGAGATGCTGCCATTCCTCTTCAACCATCTCCGTGAACTTATCCGTGCCTGTCTCATGCACAAGGATCTTGATCCGGGCCTTGAACATGTTATCGCGCCGGCCAAGCAAATTATAAACCCGCATGATTGCCGTCAGGTATGAAAGTAAATCTTTTTTCGGCAGGAATTCCCGGATCGTTTTAGCCACAAACGGGGTACGCCCTAATCCACCGCCGACCATCACTTGAAAGCCGGTCTGATCGGACGACCCGTTTGTGCCCCTGCGCATTAACAGTCCAATATCGTGAAAACGAACCGCGGCCCGATCGACGGGCGAGCCGGTTAACGCCATCTTGAATTTTCGCGGCAGATACGCGAATTCCGGGTGCAGCGTTGACCATTGCCGGATGACTTCGGCGTAGGGACGCGGGTCTTCAATTTCGTCCGCCGCGACACCGGCGAATTGATCGGCCGTCGTGTTGCGAATGCAATTCCCGCTGGTTTGAATGGCATGCATTTCGACATCTGCCAACTCGTCGAGGATGTCCGGCACCTCTTCAAGTTTCGGCCAGTTGTATTGAATGTTTTGGCGCGTCGTGAAGTGGCCGTAGCCGCGGTCGTACCGCTTGGCGATGTGTGCGAGCTTACGCATCTGTTCGGACGACAGCATGCCGTAAGGAACAGCAACACGCAGCATATAGGCATGCAGCTGCATATAAAGCCCGTTCATCAACCGCAATGGGCGGAATTCTTCTTCCGTGATTTCGCCGGCGAGGCGGCGCTTCACTTGATCCCGGAATTGAACGGCACGCTCCGTCACCAGCGTGCGGTCGAAGTCATCATAGCGATACATTAGGTATTCCCTGGTTGGGCTTAATTTGTCACTGATAATTGTAATTAACCTATAAAATGTCAAATAAAAATGTAAAATATATTAAATTACATAATTATTTTGTATTATAAGCTCCATGCCGAAAGTTAGCCGGTAAATTGGCCAAAAAAGCCTGTTCAGCCGGGTCCTGGGCCGGTATTAAGTGGCCTCGATTTAAATCATCACTAAAAAACGACCATGACGTTCCAAGGACTTAAACTCACCCGACCCGAAAATACGCGTCAGTACGAGGATTTACGCCAGGAAGTGCGTGATTTCCTGAAGACTGAACGCGAGGCCGGCACCTACGCCCCGACGGGTGAGTTCGGCGGTGGATTCTCGTTTGAGTTCAGCCAAAAACTCGGCAAGCGGGGTTGGATCGGCATGACCTGGCCGAAAGAATACGGCGGGCATGAACGCAGCTTCGACGAGCGCTATGTAGTCAGCGAGGAAATGCTGGCCGCGGGGGCACCCATTCGCGCCCATTGGATCGCCGACCGGCAAAGCGGTCCCTTGCTGCTACGCTTCGGTAACGAGCAGCAGAAAAAAGAACTCCTGCCGAAGATCTGCAAAGGAGAACTCTGTTTCTGCATCGGGCTGAGCGAACCGAACTCAGGCTCCGATTTATTTTCCGCGCAATGTAAAGCAACCAAAACCAAAGAGGGCTGGCGCATCAACGGGCAAAAAATTTGGACCAGTAATGCCCATCGTGCGCAGTACATGATCGGATTATTCCGCACTTCGCCGGCAACGGAAGAGAACCGCCGCCATGGCTTGTCGCAATTTCTCGTCGATATGTCGCTCCCCGGAATCACGGTTCGGCCCATCATCAATCTCACGGGCCAACATGATTTCAACGAAGTCTTTTTCGATGACGTGCTGCTGCCCGAAGACGCGCTGCTCGGCGAAGTGGATCAGGCCTGGAAGCAGGCTTCCGCCGAGCTTGCGTATGAACGTAGCGGGCCGGAACGCTTTCTCAGCACGTATCTTGTTCTCGGCGAGCTTGCCCATATTCATCAACACACGGATGATGCCCGCACACAAGAAGCCGTCGGGCGGTTGGTCGCACAATTATGGACGCTTCGCCAAATGTCGCTGTCGGTCGCGAGCATGCTGCAAGCCGGAGTCTCGCCGGCGGTCGAGGCGGCACTTGTTAAAGACATCGGCACGAATTTCGAAAGACGGGTACCAAACATCGCGCGCCAATTCAGGCCGAAAGCCGACACCCCTGCCGAAGACCGCGAACGCTTCGAGACATTCGTTAATCTCGCGACATCGCTTGCCCCCGCGCTGACCATTCGCGGCGGTTCGCAGGAAATTTTACGCAGCATCATCGCCCGGGAGCTTGGCCTGCGATGAGTAATGAAATCAGAACCATTCTCGTCGATCAGGCTAGCCGGTTATTTACTGACCTCGCCACCAAAGACGTCATCGATCAAGCCGAACAAGGCACGTGGCCGCAAGCGTTATGGAATGCCGTGGAGGAAAACGGCCTGACGCTCGCCGCCGTCGGCGAAGAACAAAACGGCGCTGGTGCAGCCTTCGGCGATGCCATGGCGCTTGTCCGCCAAGCCGGGCGATTTGCCGTGCCCGCCCCGTTTGCCGAAACAGTCATTGCCGCCTGGCTGCTGAGCCGTTGCGGCGTGACGCCGCCGAGCGGGCCAATCTCATTTGCGACAAACACGGCGAACAGTTCCCTTGCCTTCAGCAAACAAACGTCGGGCTGGAGCGCTTCAGGCACACTCGCCGCCGTGCCGTGGGGACGTCACGTTAAAACGATTTTGGCCGTTCATACGGACGCGCAAGACAATGCTCAACTTATTCTTCTTGATCCGAGCGAAAGTACAATCAAAGAAGGCATGAACATCGCCGGCGAAGCGCGTGATGATTTAACGTTTAATCAAGTTGCGGTTCATGATGACGCCGTTTTTGCGTTGCCGGATCATTCTTTAACCAGCCTCGAATACCTCGGTGCGCTCAGCCGGGTTGTCATGATGGCCGGTGCGCTCGATCAGGTACTCGATCTTTCCGTGCAGCATGCCTTGGACCGGGTACAGTTCGGCCGTCCGATCGCTAAGTTCCAGGCGATCCAGCAATCCCTGGCGGTACTGGCCGGTGAAGCCGCCGCCGCGGGTGCTGCATCGGATGCCGCCGTCGAAGCGCTCGAAACAAGCAGCGGCGAATTTCAAATTGCTGCGGCGAAAGTACGCGCGGGTGAAGCCGCCAGCGAAGGGGCGAACATCGCCCATCAGGTGCATGGCGCCATGGGCTTTACCTACGAGCATCCGTTGCATCAACTCACCCGCCGGCTGTGGGCCTGGCGCGATGAGTTCGGTACCGATGGCGACTGGGCCGTCACGCTGGGCGCACTGGCATTACAAGACGGCGGCGATGGATTATGGCCGCTGATCACGGCATCTTAAAAGAAAACTCACCATGATGACTGACACAACAAACGCCCACCCCGATCTCACGACATTTTTCTCACCAAAGAGCGTTGCCGTTATCGGCGCTTCACCGGAAAAGTCGACTATTCGCGGCCGCCTTCTCGACAACCTGATCTCAAACGGTTTCAGCGGCAATATTTATCCGGTCAATCCGAGCCACGAAGAAGTGCAGGGCCTAAAATCCTACCCATCGATTGACGACGTGCCGGAAACCGTCGATCTCGCCGCCATCGTCATTCCACCGAAACACGTGCCGCAAACAATCGAAGCTTGTGCCAAAAAAGGTGTGCCGTTCGCATACATTTTATCATCCGGATTTGCCGAAGGCGGCGAAGAAGGCGTCGCACTGCATCACCAAGTCAAAGATATCTTGGCGCGGTATCCTATTCGGGTCGCCGGGCCGAACTCGCAAGGTTTGTTTAATATCGCCGACGGCATGGCGATGACTTTCAGCCGCGTCATCGGTGCACTCGATCAAAGACCAGAAACCCCAACAGGCCGGGTTGCGGTAGTTTCGCAAAGTGGCGGATTGGCATTTGCACTGTTACGGGGCGCGCGCTGGGGGCTCGATTACTCGTTCGTCATCAGCACCGGTAACGAGATCGATTTGGAAACCCTTGATTTTGCAAACTACGCGTTACAGCGTGACGATACGGATGCGTTGCTGCTCTTTATCGAGGGCTTGCGCGAACCGCAAAAATTCCGCGCCATCGCCGAAATGGCGGCTAATGCAGGCAAGCCGTTGATCGCCGCTAAGGTCGGACGCTCATCGGCCGGCGAGCGGGCAACGGCCTCTCACACCGCGCACTTAGCCGGCTCGGATACCGCGTATCAGGCGATGTTCGACCGCTACGGCGTGATCCGCTGCTTTGATCCCGATGATATGATCAGCACGGCCCTAGCGCTTACCAGTTCACCGCTGCCGCATGGTAATCGCGTCGGCATGATCACGGTCTCAGGCGGCAATGCTATTCTCATGACGGATCTTTGCGAGGAGATGGGCCTCGAAATTCCCGCGCTCAGCGAAGCGACACAAGATCAAATTCGCACTGTCATTCCGACTTATGGTTCACCGCAAAATCCAGTCGATCTAACGGCACAAGCAAACTACAAATTCGGCACCACCACATCGCTCGGTCAAACAGTCGGTTTCCTGGTCGATGACCCGGATATTGATACCGTCATTGTACAGCAGAACATGGGGCCGCACGGGCAAATGGAAGACCAAGCTCCGGAGATCGCGGCGCATGTGAAACGCAGCAACAAACCGGTGTTGCTGTATTCCTACACAACGCCGTCGGAAGAAAACGTCGCGCTGCTTTCGAGCCATCACGTTCCCTGTTACGTCAGCCAACGGGGCAGCCTGCACGCTCTGAAAGCCTTAAGCGATTACGGCTCTTTTCAGGATCGTTGGAAAACAAACCCACCGCCGGCCGACAAACCCAGCGCCAAGGCGAAAGAGGCTCTCAAGGTATTCAATCAAAGCGGCGATCAACTAAACGAGGTCCAGGCCAAAGAACTGCTGCGTCTTTATGAAATTCCCGTACCGAAAACCGAAATCGTGTCATCGCCGGATGAAGCGCGCAGCGCATTTAAGACATTTGGCACACCCGTCGTGATGAAAATTCTTTCAGGCGACATCGCGCATAAAACCGAAGCCGGCGGCGTGATACTCAATATCGACAACGAAGACGCGGCGGCGAACGCCTTCGAGACAATTCTCGGTAACGTGAAAAATCATATGCCGGATGCCGAAATTGACGGCGTCTTGATGGAAGAAATGAAATCCCCCGGCCTGGAAATGACGGCGGGGCTGATCAACGACCCTGACTTCGGTCCCATGGTCATGGTCGGCTTGGGCGGTATCTTCATTGAAGTGCTGAAAGACGTCGCGTTTTGTCCCGCGCCACTCGGCAAACAGGATGCGCTCGATATGCTCAAGCAGCTGAAAGGCGCAAAAATTTTAGAGGGCGCGCGCGGGCAACCACCGGCCGATCAGGACGCGCTTGCCGACGTTTTGGTGAAGATATCGCTAATAGGAATCGATCTCAAAGATCATTTCAGCGAAGCAGATTTAAACCCGGTTATCGTTTATCCGAACGGGCAAGGCGCTTGTGTCGTCGACGCGCTCATTGCAAAAAAGTCTTAAATTCCCGCCGCTATTTGACTTAAAAAAAACAAATATCTAATTAAAACGTTATACTTTAGGCTATTAATTTTAGGCTCTCAATTAAAGGAGACCAAACATGGGCGCGCTGAATTCAGAACAAATTCAATCATTCGAGAAAGACGGTTTTTATATTGTCCGTAATCTTTTCGACAACGAAGAGATGGCGATTATTCGCGAAGCGGTCGAAACCGACCCCAATATTCAAAGCAACTTTTTCGACCGGGAAGACAACGAGGGCCTTTCGACGAAACTGATTTCCTGGAATCACCCCGGCGACAGTTCCTATGGCCTGGCCGCCCGTTCAAAGCGCATTGTTGAATCGATGGAAGAACTGCTCGGCGGCGAGGTTTATCATTACCACACGAAACTGACCGCAAAAGAGCCGAAAGAGGGCGGCTCTTGGGAATGGCACCAGGATTACGGTTACTGGTATCACAACGGCATTCAGTTCCCCTACATGGCCAACGTGATTGTGCCGCTCGATCCCGCCACCAAGGAAAACGGCTGTCTCGAAGTGCTGAAGGGCTCCCACCTCATGGGCCGTATTGATCATGACCTGACCAAGGGCGATCAAGCCTGGGCCGATCAGGAGCGCATGAAGTGGGCGGAAGAGGAATTCGAAACCGTTCATTGCGAAATGGAACCAGGCGACGGCCTGTTCTTTCATTGCAACTTGCTGCATCGTTCAGCCGCCAACCGTTCCGAGAACCGGCGCTGGTACTTGATATTCTGCTACAATGCCGCGCGCAACAATCCGCGCCTTGAGCACAATCATCCGTTTTACACACCGCTGCAAATGGTTGATGATGAAGCCATTAAAAACACAGGCGTAAAGTTATCGGACGGCAAGGTCGAAGACTTCAGGACAAAGCGCACCAACCCGCCGCGCCTCCAACAAGCAAGCTAACGATTATCAGCAGGGAAGATTAAAATGTCTCAGAATAAGTACGTCACGAACATTGCCAATGCCGATGGGGCCGTCGTCGCGCCAGGGCTTTCAACATCATTCGGCGCCGCGGTAACCGGCAACAAAATGCATTTCGGCTACATTCATAAAGCCCGTGGCACGGGTTCAAAACCGCATATCCATAAAAACGAACAGTTCAACTACGTGATGCAGGGCGCCTTAATGGGCGAGATTGACGGTGTACCGTTTCGCGCGCCGCCCGGTCACGTGATTCACATTCCGGCAAACACGGTCCATTCCATTATTGCGGACCCCGAAGAAGATGAAGATGTGATCTTTCTCGTTTGTAAAGACACCACCGTCGGCGTCGGCGAAGCCGATCCGGCAGACGGCAAGCGCGACGGTGCGCGTTACGAAGAAGGCTTCAAGCCGGAAAAAGACTAACGCTACTTTCGAATTATAGCAGGCCCATCAATCGTAATCTCGCTTGCGTAAATGGATGAGCGGCATCGACCGTTTCGGTCAGCATGCTGATGTGAAACAGCCCCGGACAGTCCATATACTGAACTTCCGCACCGCCTTCTTTGAGGTGATCGGCATACTCCAACGATTGGCGATGAAACTCGTCGCTTTCCCCGCCGCCGACGGCCACCAAGCTCGGCACTTTACTCATCACATCTAAAAACATCGGGCTGTTGGCACGCGCGGTTTTCGCATCGAGGACAAGTTTCTCCTGCAAGGGAATATGGCGCATCGCCTCGAGGTCATAGATACCGCTCATCGGCACGGCCGACTTCACGACATCCGCCGGGACGGTCTTATCGAATGCCGGCCAATCCGTCGCCAGCATCATGCCGGTTAAATGGCCTCCCGCTGAATGACCCGAAATGTGAATTTGATTCGGATCGCCGCCAAACTCGGCAATATGTTGATAGAGCCAGACAATGCAACGGCGAATCTCATCGACGATCTTGGGCAGGGTCACCACCGGACAAAGGTCGTAATTAACGACGGCGACAAGGGCGCCGGCGTCGACATATGGTTTTGCGATAAAGCTGAAATCGGTTTTGTCCATCATGGTCCAATAGCCGCCATGAATGAATAAATGCACGGGCGCTTCAGTGACGCGGGCCGGCATAAACAGGTCCAAAGTCTCCTGATCGCGCGGGCCATAAGCCAAATCAAGCCTTACTTGTGGCGCTTCAGCACGATAAGAAGCCGCCATTTTGGGCCGGGCGGCGACCATTTCATTGATGCCAGGCACGCCGGCACGGGTATCATATTGACGCCGCAATTCTTCAGTCGTGTACTTTAGGTATACTCTCGTTTCTGACATTCAAATTTTCCTGCAAACCGCCCACGGCGTCGGTAACACCATTATTTGTTTCATTATATAAACCACGCCAAGATTTTTTCTTGCACCGGTTAAGCACAATCGGTAGCGTTAGGTTGAAAACCATCGGTTCATTATATGAACCGATGTATAAAAATGCTAAAACGGCCGGGAGGGCCCACCTAAGAACACCCTGAGCGAGAAATCTTTAATTGTTTCCTTTTGGTAACTGCAATTTCCCGCAGGGCTTTCACGGTCAACCACGTTTCGAACCACATTATGAGATTTTGGGAGAGTTTAACGAATGAAAAACCCTATTCAGACAACGTTTAAATACGGCGTCCTGGGCGTTGCCTCGATGGCAATTCTTGCCAGTGCTGCCGCCGAAGCCGCTTGGAAACCTTCCAAGCAGCTCGAAATCCTCACACACGTCCGCACGACGTCCTCGACGTACCGGTTTGCCAAGGCTGTCGAAAAAGCGGCAAAACCGATGCTTAAAAAAGGCGTGAAAGTTCTGTCCATCCGCGGCGCACGCGGTGACCGGGCCCGGCGTCACCTCAGCATCAAAAACAAAGCCAACAACCACATGATGCAGGTGATTACACCGTCGCAGGTCAACAACCCGATTTTGGCGAAACAAAAAACCCGCCCGTGGCACTTCACACCGTTGGCACTGATGGTCGTTTCACCGAACCTGATGACGGTAAATGCCAATTCGCCTTACAAAACGATGAAAGACGTGATGGACAAAGCCTGTGCCAATCCGGGCAAAGTTATCCATGGCGGCGGCGACTTCGGTAACGTGGCGTCCTTAAACAGCATCCTGCTGCAACGCAAAATCAAATGCAAATGGACCTACACGCCGTTTGACGATCAAGGCATTCTGAAACTGCTCGGCGGTCACATCGATTTCGTGATGGAAAACCCAGGCCAGCTGTTGCAATTCGTCAGAGCCGGTAAAATGCGCATCATTGCCGCTTCCGAAAAACTCGGTGAATTCCCGAAAGTGCCGACATACCAAGAAGCCGGTTACGGCTTCCCGGTTTTGAAGCAATACCGCGGTTTGTGGATGGGCAAAGACGTCAGCAAGGCTGCCGTTAAATATTGGATGGGTATCATCGAAAAAGTCCGCAAAGATGCGAGCTTCAAAAAATACGTTAAGAAAAACAACCTGACGCCGGTTTTCATCAAACGTAATGAGCTCGCGAAGATGCTGAAAACCGAGTTTGATAACTACTTGGCGCTCGGCACCGAGCTGAATCTGATCGGTAAGAAAAAGAAGAAGAAAAAGAAGAAGAAAGAAAAGAAACGCTCGTAGGAGCAAATAAACATTGGCCAGCCGCCGGGTCCTATCGGGACCCGGCGGACGCCGTTTTGAAATTTTTCAAAGAGTCTTTATAAAAGAACACCTTTTCCAACGACGATAAGAAAAAACTGAGGGGATTCGAATCGTGGGACAAAAAATCAAAAGCCTCTTCTTTGAAGGCGATCGCATGATCGCCACGCTAATGACGATATTATTCGTCCTTTATGTTATTGAGGCCGATTCCATTCCAAAAACAAATATGGAAGACAAAATCGGTCCCGGCGCGTTTCCTCAGTTAGTCGGATTATTTGGGGTGCTGATGTGCGCTTGTTTTTTTTATAACGCTTGGCGCACAGGCGGCATGCAATATGAAAAAATTGTCGGCATCATTGACGAAATCAGAGGCGTGGCCATTCTTTTTATGGTCATTGCCTATGTTCTGCTCATTGATCTGATCGGTTATCCGCCTGCAACTTTTGTCTT
>CALINB010000337.1 GCA_938045325.1 uncultured Rhodospirillales bacterium
CACTGGTTCGTGCTTCCGGTATTGTCGTTGACGACGCCATCGTTGTCTTGGAAAACATTCAACGTCTGCGCGCTCAAGGCATCGCACCACGTGCGGCTTCTGTGATCGGAACCCGCCAAGTGTTCTTTGCTGTTGTGGCAACTACCATCACATTGATATCAGTCTTCATTCCGATTTCTTTTTTGCCGACGGCGGCGGGTCGGTTGTTTAAAGAGTTCGGATTTATTCTAGCCGTAACCGTTTCTATCTCATCTTTTGTGGCCTTGACGATAGTGCCGATCATCGCATCAAAACTGCCCGATCCAAGCGCTGAAAAAGATAATGCCGCTAGAAGTATTTTTGTCGCGTTCGGCGATAAATTTCTTTCAGGATATAAACGTGCCCTGAATTGGGTTCTCGCTTCACCTTTTATCGTTTTAGGCATTTGCTGCATCATTGTTTCTTCCGCCGCCATTGTTCATCAGAATTTAGGCGAAGAATTGGTGCCCAGAGAAGATCGTGGTAACATTGTCATTCGTTTAACCGGCCCGGATGGCACGGGATTAGCTTACATGGACCGGCAAATCGAGCATGTTGAGCGCATACTTCAGCCTCTGGTGAATGACGGTACGGTCAAAAAAGTCTTCACCATTACAGGTCGTTACGACTTTAACCGGGGTTGGGTGGAAGCACCGTTGCGTGATTGGTCGGAACGGGATCAAACCGAAGCGCAAATCGCCAATAAACTGAACAAAAAGCTTCGAAAGATTGCCGGTGCGCGTGTTCGTATCCGAAAAGTAAATAGCTTACGGCTCAGAAATGTAGATGGCGGCTTGGAATTTGCCCTGACCGGGGGCAATTACGAACGAATTTTCCAAGAAACGAAAAAATTCGTAAACCGTATCGAAGACGAAATCCCGGAACTTCACAACCTTAGAATTGAGTTTCGCGCCACTCAACCGGAGATCTCTCTTGAGATCAACCGGCAGCGCGCTGTTGACCTCGGTGTTTCGTTGGAAGATCTTGCGGCGACTCTTAAGGTTATCGCGGATCAAGATGAAATCGCCGAAATGAGCGTAAATGATGAATCTGTTCCCATCATTTTACAGGCCACCAAAGGGGCTATCAAACAACCATCCGATCTCAATAATCTATACGTTTCAGGTAAAGACAACAGACTCATTCCATTATCGCAACTCGTCACATTCTCGGAAAACAGTATTGCCGCCGAATTAGACCGGCACGGACAACGCCGGGCCGTCGAAGTCGACGCTGACGTTGCCGACACCATGACTTTGCGTCAGGCGATCGACGCTGTTCGTAAACTGGCCCGGAAAACTTTACCGGATGATGTCGCTGTTCTTTTTTTGGACCAAGCCGCCGAATTGGAAGAAACGTCCAAGGACATGAACATTACGTATTTAATTTCTTTTCTTGTTGTATTCCTGGTTTTGGTTGCTCAATTTGAAAGTATCACCAGCGCCATCGTCGTTATCCTTACGGTACCGTTTGGCATTTGCGCTGCGATTTTTGCGCTTGGTTTTACCGGCACGACAATCAATATTTACAGTCAAATCGGTGTCCTGATGCTGATCGGCATCATGGCGAAGAACAGTATTTTAATGGTCGAATTCGCCGACCAGTTACGTGAACAAGGCCGTTCTGTCGCCGATGCAACCGTCGAAGCATCCTTGGTACGCCTCCGGCCCATTATCATGACGATGGTCTCAACTGTTTTGGCAGGCTTGCCGCTGATTCTCTTTGGCGGGCCGGGAGCTGAAGCGCGCACGTCCATCGGCTGGGTCGTATTCGGTGGCCTCGGACTGGCCGCCGTCTTTACATTGTTTTTAACGCCGACGTTTTACCGCTTGATTGCCGGTTTTTCGAAGCCGCGCAACACGGCCGGCGACACCCTCAGTGCGGAATTGGACGACGCCTCCAAGCAAACTGCATAAACTTTTTTTTATGTTACCGTTTTGCGAGACGCCGGGACCGGTAAACGCTGTATCCCCCAATCAGGGATATGACGGCAAACAATCCAAATGTCGTGCCGTAACTGCCGATTACCGGATATAAACTTGAAAAGATCGCCGGGCCGACAAAAACGCCAGCGAAAGAAATTGCCAAGGTTACGCCGATAACTTTGCCAACCTGTTGCGGTTCGGTCAGCGTCGTAATCGAGGCGATATAAACACCATTCCATCCGAGTGCCGATAAGCCAAATAGAAAAAACACAATATATACCGCCGTTAACGGCCAAGACGGGCTGATCACCGTCGTTACAAATGACAGCCCAATAATGACCATCGACAACATGATTAAGATGGCCAATCCATCGCCGAAGCGATCGGCAATCCAACCCCAGATCGGCCTGCCGGTTACACCGGCAATTTGTACGGCGGCCATGACATACCCGGCAGTGATTAAGGCTTCACTCGTGGTTTTCCCTGTAATGACTTCCTGCACAAGATAAGTAACGAGGAAGGTCACCAAGCTCATTTGGATCATGGAAAACATCAGCCCGGCAGGCATGAGTTCACGTAACGGTTTATTGCGCCAAACAATCTCGAATCCCTCAAATGGACGTTTGATTAGAGATGTCTGAGGATTTCGATCATCATCCCATTGATGGCGCCAAGGCTGGATCGTGACGGCAAAAAGGATTGCGCATATCGAAACAACCCCGGTGGCCCACTGCCAGCCCCAATGAACGGTAATCATCGGCGCTAACAATCCCGCTAAAATTCCGCCGAACGGAACACCGGTTTGTTTGATTGAAAAAATTAAGTTCCGGTGATTGGGGTCGGAATATTTCACCAATAAGTGCGATGCGGTTGGGTTGGTCAGGCCGTAGGAAAAACCTATAAGAACAGAACCCACCAAAATCGAAATAAGATTGGGAAAGCTCAAGCAGGCACAGCCGGCTGCAACAAATACCATGCAAAGTTGGATTGTGCGCGCGGCTCCCCAGCGCTGAATCATCGGACCGCAATAAATTGAAGACACAACGGCCCAAAAATAAGCGATTGAAATTTGATATCCGACCAAAGACGGTGACAATTCGAGGCGCGCAGCAACGTCGGGGGCGATGACCGGGTAGGTTAAAATGCCGAAGGTCGCTATAGCCTGGACCAACGTGGTTATCAGGACGACAATCCACCCCATTTATTTATCCTTATAAATCATATTTTTATTTTCGAGAGGCGTACTGCTTGTCACCGAAGAGAGTTGAAAAGGCGTCGTTGCCGAGTTTGTCGATTTCTACTTTATGTTCTTTTAGAACGGTAAGTCCTTTTTGAACGGCAGGACGGTTGTCGATTGTTTCAAACCACCGCTTCACATGAGAAAACTCATCG
>CALINB010000338.1 GCA_938045325.1 uncultured Rhodospirillales bacterium
TGCGCGCCGAACATGATGCCGTTTTAATCGGCAGTGAAACGGCGATGATCGATGATCCGGAGCTTACGTGCCGGCTAAATGGTCTCGAACACCGCTCACCGGTCCGGATCGTGCTCGATAGCCGTTTGCGGTTGAGCCCTGACAGCAATCTTGTTCAAACCGCAACAATAACGCCTGTGTGGGTCGTAACGACTGTGGGACAAGATCAAGATGCGATTGATCAGCTAGCTCAACGTGGCGTCAAGGTCTTTGCGCTTACCCCCAGTCAAAATGGCAGGCCAGACCCGGAGGAGGTGGCGCAATGCCTTGCCGCACAAGGCATTACACGGGTGTTAATTGAAGGCGGTGGCGGCATTGCGGGCGCATTTATGCGGGCCAAACTCATCGATGAAATCATATGGTTTCGCGCGCCGAAACTCATCGGTGCCGATGGGGTGCCCGCGCTTGATAGTCTCGGCATTGATAACATGGAACAAGCGCCCGCATTTCAACATCACCAAACATTCAAAGCCGGAGATGATTGCGTCGACATATATCGGCGCACATAGGTGACGGAAATATGTTTACAGGGATTATCACTGATATCGGCACAGTTAAGTCCGTTACAAAAGGGGGCGACACTCGTGTTGAAATTGAAACTTCTTATGATACATCGACCATTGACCTTGGTGCTTCCATTGCCTGTGCCGGTGCATGCTTAACCGTGATCGAGACGGGACAGGATTGGTTTGCCATCGAGGCATCACGCGAAACAATTGATAAAACAACGCTCGGCCGTTGGCAAAAAGGGCATCGCGTCAATCTTGAACGCGCCTTAAAAGCCGGCGACGAATTGGGTGGACATATCGTGACGGGGCATGTCGATGGCTTGGGTGAGGTGCTCACGATTTCACCGGACGGCGATTCCATTCGCATCCAATTTAGAGCGCCTGCTGAATTATCTTCTTCAATTGCAACAAAAGGCTCCATTACGGTCGATGGGGTTTCGTTGACGGTCAACGAGACCGGGGGCCAGGATTTCGGCGTTAATCTCATCCCTCATACCCAGCAAAACACCACATTAGGCGTATTAAAGCCCGGTCAACCCGTAAACCTGGAAATCGATCTGCTGGCACGGTATGTTGCGCGCGCACTGGGCAAAGAATGATGGGCTAAGAAGAAAAATCATGACGACTGAAATGCTATCTCCCATTGAGGATATTATTGAAGATGCGCAAAACGGGCGCATGTTCGTGCTGGTTGACGATGAAGAGCGCGAAAACGAAGGCGACCTCGTGATCCCGGCGCAAATGGCGACGCCGCAAGCCATCAATTTTATGGCGAAGTACGGCCGAGGCTTGATCTGTCTTTCGCTGACCTCACAACGGGTTAAAGATCTCAATTTACCGCTGATGTCTCGTCACAATGAATCGCGTCATCAAACAGCTTTTACGGTTTCGATCGAAGCGCGCGAAGGCATTGATACGGGCATATCCGCTGCCGACAGGGCCCGAACCGTGCAAACGGCTATCGATCCCAACAAAGGCATCGACGATATTGTTAGTCCAGGGCATGTCTTTCCTTTGGAAGCCCGCGACGGCGGTGTCTTAGTGCGGGCCGGTCACACGGAGGCCGCTGTTGATATTGCGCGGCTGTCGGGCCTCAATCCATCCGGCGTCATTTGTGAAATCATGAATGAAGACGGCACCATGGCCCGCATGCCGGACCTGATGAAATTCGCGCAATATCACGGCCTCAAAATCGGCACTATTGCAGACCTTATCGCTTACCGTCTCAATCATGATCGTTTTATCGAAAAAACATTAGAGACGGATTTTGAAAGCGTCTACGGCGGCCAGTTTAAGTTGTACGTTTATGTCAACAAGATTGCTTACGTTGAACACCTTGTACTCGTGAAGGGCGACCTAACGGCAAACGGTCCGGTGCCGGTGCGCATGCATGCATTAAACGTTCTTGATGATGTTCTTGGTGATAACAGTTCCCAAAAAGCTCACGATTTACATCAAGCCATGCGCATGATTGATGAAACGGGGCGGGGTGTGATCGTTCTTATTCGTGAACCACGGCCAACGGCATTATCCTCAAGGATTGAAGCCAGGTTCGGTAACGGGAAAAATGCGCCAAAAGGAGAGTTGCGGGATTACGGAGTTGGTGCGCAAATTCTTCTGGATTTAGGTGTTCGCGAAATGATTTTATTATCGAACACGAAGCGCACTATTGTCGGCCTTGAGGGCTACGGTTTGAAAATTACCGAGCAACGGCCCATTCCGCCTTATGAAGGAAATTAGCAATGCCCGACACGCCTTCCATCTTATTGATTGAAGCCCGTTACTATGAAGACATTGCCGATGCCATGGCAGAGGGAGCGCGCCAAGTCATTGATAAGGCAGGAGAATATGAAGTTGAACGGATTGCTGTTCCCGGCGTTTTTGAAGTGCCGGCAGCTGTAAAATTTGCCCATCAATCGAAACAATCTTACACAGGCATCATTGCATTGGGTTGCGTCATCCGC
>CALINB010000339.1 GCA_938045325.1 uncultured Rhodospirillales bacterium
ACCTAAAGCGGCAACGGGCATAGAAGAAAAAGCCCTACGGGTGAAAGCCTGCGAAACAGGAACGGCGCACGCCGTCGTCTTTTGGTTCGACCTCACGCTCGCCGATGGCATCGTTTTATCATCGGGGCCGGATGACGGACACTCTCACTGGGGGCAGGCGGTACAGTTTTTCGATAAGGATATTGAGATTACGGCGGGTGCCGATGTGCCGTTGACGGTGTGTCTCGGCGAAATGCAGATTACGTTTAAAGTTTAATCAGCATTCTATTTTCGGAATAATCAATATGGCGCGGCTTTCTTATATCGACGATGCGGCAAAGAAATCAGTAAAGGAATTAGCCGAACGGATCAGCGCGCAGCGAAACGGTAATTTACCGAATTTATTTCGCATGCTGCTGCACAGCCCCAATGTTGCCGCGGGTTGGTTCGATTTCTTGTCATCAATCCGCAAAGAGTCGATCCTCGATGGCCGTACACGGGAATTTGTCATTATCTATGTTGCGATGCTCTTGCGCGCCGACTATCCCATCAACGACCATATACCGATCGCTCTCAAAGAAGGTATTACCCAAGACGAAATGGATGCTTTGGAATCGTGGCACACATCGTCGTTGTTTGATCAGCGCGATAAGGCGTTGCTCGCTTATGTCGAGGAATCGAGCGAGAACGTTCAGGTGCCTGATGATGTCTTCGAGGATTTACGCCGGCAGTACAGCGACCGGGAAGTCATTGAGATCACCGTATTAATCGGGGCCTATCATCTCGTGGCTCGGTTTCTCGAAGCGCTGCAAATCGACCTCGAGCCGTCCTGACCGGCGGCCAGCGCCAAGCTGATCGCATGAAGTGTGTTGAGGCCCTGTGCGACCGCCCACGTCGACAATCATCACGCAATCGGCGACACCGTGCTCTTTTGCTATATCAACAGCGGCCGCCATTATTTAATTGGCGCTGTCTTTTATGATTTGAAATATCCGATAGCTCAATCGATTAGACAAGAACAGCCATTGTCATGATTGGTTCGGTAAAGACGTTGCTGCAAAGCGTTTCTCCCGCTAAAAAGCCTCATCCCGTTCTGATCATGTCAGGATCGGATCGGTAAACAGACATTAAATTTGATCGGATGGCACCTATGACTAAAGCAATACAAATTCATGAAAACGGCGGCCCGGAAGTCCTGAAATACGAAGATGTCGACGTCGGCGCACCCGGCGAGGGCGAAGCGCGGGTGAGGCACACCGCGATCGGCCTGAATTTTCTCGACATCAATCACCGCATGGGCGGTCATGGTACGCCGACACCGCCAGTGATCCTCGGCACTGAAGGTATTGGTATTGTTGAAGAGGTCGGGCCCGGCGTGACGGAGGTTAAAGCCGGTGATCGGGTTGGCTATGCGCCACGCGCGGGGGCTTATTCGGAAGCCCGCCTTATTCCAGCGGATCGTTTGGTGCCGATTCCGGATGGGATCGATGATCGCACAGCTGCGGGGGCGCTGATGAAAGGCATGACGGCGGAATACCTGATTCGCCGTTGCTACGAAGTGAAAAAGGGTGAAACGATTGTTGCCTATGCCGCCGCCGGCGGGGTCGGTTCAATTCTATGCCAATGGGCGAAGCATTTGGGTGCAACCGTGGTCGGCATCGTCGGTTCGGACGAAAAAGCCGAGATTGCCAAAGCGAACGGGTGTGCGCACACAATTAATTACACGAATGAAAAGATTCCTGAAAAAGTTCGAGAGCTGACCGACGGTAAGGGTGTGCCGGTGGTTTTCGATTCCATCGGCGGCGCGACGTTCAAGGACAGTCTCGATTGCCTGGCCCCGCGGGGTTATATGATCAGCTACGGCAACGCATCGGGAATCGTCGATCCGGTCCCGCTGTCCGATCTGGTTTCGCGCGGTTCGCTTTATCTCACGCGCCCGACCATGGGGACTTACTGTGTTGCGCGTGAGGATATCCTGGCCGGCACAAAAGCACTTTTTGACGTAATGCAGGCCGGGCATGTGAAAATTTCGATCGGCCAATCCTATGCGTTGAAAGATATGGCGCAGGCGCACCGCGACTTGGAGGCCCGTAAAACAACGGGTTCGACAGTAATCGAACCGTAAACATCAACGGGTTCGACGGTGATCGTGATGGCCCCGATATCAAGGCGCGCCATGAGAACTATTGAATCATACGATCAACAAGGCCGGCGCCGAGCCCGACTTTTTCGTAATGTTCCTTAACCCGGGCAATGCGCGTGAAGACGTCCTCGAAACCGGTTTGCCTGCCGTTTTCATCCACCATGATGAGCGGACCGAAACTGTGGAACAGCGTCAGCATGTGACCCTCTTTGCCGTCTTCGCCGGGTTTGACGATCAGCGTGTGGGTTTCGCCGGCGGGTTCGTAGACGAATGTCCCCGCGGTCGCGGTCCAGTCGTGTTCGATGTAACCCCAGCTGCCTTCCAGGGTAAACCCGGTGACGGGCGCCGGGTGGCGGTGGCGGCCGATCACGCCTTCGCGCTTGGCCTTGGTGATGTTGACCCAGGTTCCTTGGGTGACGTTAAAGAGGAGCGGGCGGAACCAAACCTGATCGTTATCCTGGCGTGGCACCCACATGCGCTCGTCGTCTGAACCGGTATGGGTGACCATTTCGCGTTTGGCTTCAGGCGGCAGGGCGACGTCAATGGCCTGCATGGCCTGGGGCAATGTGTGAAGTTGAGCCAAGAAAACCTCCCTTAAACTTATGGGTATGCTCCAAAAGTGGCTTTAGCTTAGCCCGAACGAGCCTGTCCGGCCAGCCCGTGAGCAGGTAACTTTTCGCAAGGTCCGTATTGACCGGTTATCTTAGGGAACTATGATGGGCCCGCAAACCGCACCAGTGCCCCTGTGGCGGAATTGGTAGACGCGCTGGATTCAAAATCCAGTTCCGGTAACGGAGTGGGAGTTCGATTCTCCCTGGGGGCACCATTTTTTAGATTTAATAATTATTTGCTTTTGCAGTCCATGCATACGGCCGCGGCCGGGTAGGCGTTGAGGCGTGCTTCTGCGATTGGTTCATCGCATACCGTACAGATGCCGTAACTGCCGTCTTCGACGCGTTTTAAGGCGGCTTTGATTTCATCGATTTCCTGAAACGCCGTTTGTTCGAGGCTTTCGATAACTTCATCGCCCTCGGATTCGGTAGCCTGTTCTTCCGAGTCGGCACTCATGGGTTCGCGCAATGAACTTTCAAGTTCATCGGCTTTTTCGATGAGTTCTTGAAGTTTTTGCTCCAAGTCTTTTTTAATTGCTTCGGTGTTTATCATTGAGCATGATCTCCGGCAGCTAAAATGCAATCTACAGCTGATTGAGATCATAAAATAATATCCATCTCCCGCCAATCAACCTTTCGCATAAATTTAATGACAGCCATAACAGCAGCCCTAGCCCAAAAATTAACGGATATCCGTTATGAAATGCTGCCGCCAGAAGCGGTGGATATGGCCCGGCGGCTTATTCTCGACGGTATCGCCGTCGCGGTTGCCGGTGCGAGTTGGGCCGACGGACCGCGTATTCTGGCAGAACATTTACAAAGCCTCGGCGGCACGCCGGACTGTCAGGCCATCGGTTTTGGTTTTAAAGCCAATCCCGTGCAGGCAACCTATTTGAATGGGACCAGCATGCACGTGCTCGATTATGAGCCGATGTGGAGCCCCGCCAATCATGCCATCTCAACAACCTTGCCGGCCGTGATGGCTTTGTGTGAGACACTTAGAGAGACCAACGGGCGGGAAGCGCTGACCGCCCTCATCAAGGGAATCGAGGTGCAAGGTTGGTTGCGTGTGGCGAGCGGACAACTCGCGCCGAAGGATTTAACGTATCACCCGCCCGGGATCACCGGGCCCTTCAGCAGCGCCGCCGCTGCTGCACATATGTTGGGTTCCGACTCAACTCAACTGCGGCATGCGTTCGGCCTCGCTGCTTCACGCACGGGAAGTTTGCTCGCCAATATCGGTAGTATGACCAAAGCGACCCATTGCGGTCTCGGCGGCTCGCTTGGCCTCGATGCGGCCTTGCTGGCGGCACGCGGCTTTACCGCCAATCCAAACATCTTTGAAGCCACGAACGGTTTCGCCGCTATCGTGTTTGATGAAACGTTTGATTGTGATGCGTTGCTAAGCGCCGGACCGCCGTGGCGCATTGTGGATCCTGGCCCGGCCATAAAAATGTTTCCCAACCAATTCGCGACTCATTATGGCGTGACAGCAGGCCTGACGGTTCATCCCGATATTCCCTCTTCCGAAGCCATTCAAACGGTCACACTCGTGACACCGTCAATGGCGTATATCGACCGTCCCAAACCGGAAACCGGACTCGCCGGAAAATTCAGCTGGCAGTATACTCTTGCGGCCGCACTGCTCGATGGGCGTGTCGGTATCGACAGTTTTACCGATGACCGGCGGTTTCAGGCCGATATGGAAACCCTGTTGGATAAAATCACAATCGAAATGGATGACACGATTCCCGGCACGCTCGAGGATATGCACGTCGAACTTGATGTAACGCTGCAAAACGGCGAGGTGTTGCACACACGGTGCGACGGTCCGAAAGGATTGTGGGGGTCGCCGCCGATTGAGGATGAAGATCACCTCGTGAAGGTGCGCGATTGTTTGTCGCGTGCGTTAACGGACACGGTTATCGAAGAAGTTATCGAAAAGTGTAGAAAATTCGATTGTTTGGATGCAGACGGGATTCGTGCGCTCATGGCACAGACCGCAAAAAAATAACTTTTTAAAGTTTGTATGCATAAAAAAACAGCCCGGAAATAATATCCGGACTGTTTAATCTCTATTGCGAGGCAGCGGCTAGAAGCTGCAATAGCAACCGTTCGTCATGCCTTTTTTGTAGGTTTTGCCTTTGCATTTTCTTTTGTCTTCTTTCTGGATGAAGGACTTGTCTTCACCACCGCAAAGGTCCTGACAGGCACTGACCTCTTTATTGGGTACGCAGGATACGTGCGTCCAGAGCTGATCGAATACCGACCAGTCGGTTTTCGGTTTATCTTCTCCGCCCGCGCAGCCTGCCAACAAAGCGGTCACGGCCAATACGGCAAAAATCTTTTTCATAAAATACTCTCCCTAATGGTCCCTTTTGACAATGCGCAAAATTTAAAGACTTACGCCACTGTGCCTATCTTGCGCCAAAAGCCCATTAACATCAACTGATGGAGGTGCTTTTTTCGCCTGGAATTCTGCGGAAAATACGAAAATATACCGCACCGGATCGCTGTGATGGCCCGTTTGCCGGGTTTAAGCGGCTCAGGGTGCCGCGATGGGTTCGCCCTTGATCTGGGTCCGCCACATCACGCGTTTTTGGCTGTTATCGATGGCTTTACGGTGATGCAGTGCGCAGCGGTTGTCCCACAGAATGCCGTCGCCGACTTTCCACTCATGGGTCCAGGCAAATTTCCATTGCGTCGCGTGGGCCCATAACGCATCGAGCAGTTTCTGGCTTTCGTCGTAATCCATGCCGACGATGTAATTGGCGGGCGGTTTGCGCCGCCGGCCAAGATAAAGCGCGCGCTTGCCGGTAACCGGGTGAACACGCACCAGCGGATGTTCGGGTCCGGTGATGTCATCCCATGTTTCTGGCAGGGTTGCCGACGGGCGTACGACGCCGGCTGAGTTCCGGCTGCTGTCGTGAACCTGGTACTTGCCTTCGATGGCTTGTTTTAAGTCATCGGGCAATGTGTCGTAGGCCATATATTGATTGCTAAAAGACGTCTCGCCGCCGCCGTCGACAGGCACTTCAATGGAATAAAGCAGGCTGCCCGCCGGGGGTGTGTCGACATAGGAGTTATCTGAATGCCAGTCGACTTCATGACTGCCGAGGCCTTGGTTGTGCTGCACCGGTTTGTTATCGGGGCCGATGTTGGTCACCATGGTGATTTCTTCGAGCCGGGACAGGTGGTAAGTCCCCGGCTTATTGCCGCCCGCCATATAAAATTTCCGCGACCCGGCAACTTGAACACCGCCGAAAATTTTTGAGACTTTGACCAACCGCTCATCCGTTATGTCCTGACCGCGGAATTGCAGCACGAGATGATCCGCCCAGGCTTG